>JAVBUS010000081.1:0-4124 GCA_031555125.1 Eubacteriales bacterium
TTCCAGTAGGTTGTGCCGGATTTTTCCTGCCTGCCGCTCATCGGTTAATATTGAAAAGTGGTCCCGAAGCATATTTGCACCTTCTTTTTTTCTTCTCCTCCTCTCTTTCGGTTCCTATCTTCATAAATCCTTTTGGTAATACTTTTGTAATAATTTTCGCCGCTTGCCTTTTTTCCTTAATTCATGCGTTGGCCGTGGGAGACTTGGCCGCCCGCGATGTGCGGACTTGCTGCAAATGTCTTGACAGTCCGATGTTCCCCGGCTATACTGCAGGCGAACCCATTTTGTTTTGATCGAAAGGAGATGTTGTAATGCGCGTATATGAGGTGGCCTTTCTCTAAAACCGCATAGGGCGCAAACGCCGCATGGGGAGCAGGTCTCCTTTTGGGCGTGCGCCGCAACAAGTAACCTTTCCTGCTTGCATGATGACACCCGCAAACGGCAGCGTTTTAGGCTGCTTTTGCGGGTGTTTTGCGTCCGAATTACACCGAGATTGGATAGGAGGAAAACCCATTCATGCTAGAAAACTACGGATACACAGGGGGGCCTGAGGGCATCCCGGAGGGGATGCTGCTGGGGCGCGTCATCGAAGAGCAGCGCGGACGTTATCGCGCCGTCACGGAGCGTGGGGAGATCGACGTGGCGGTAACCGGCGCGTGGATGCATGGTGCTGCCCACCGGGACGAATATCCGGCGGTAGGGGACTTTGTGCTGGTCCGGCACAATCCCGGCGGCCCATCCATGCTGACGGAACTGTTGCCGCGCCACAGCAAGTTTTCCCGGGTCAATCTGGCCGGTCATGCGGAGGGATATGCCAAGCATGCCCTGGAACAGGTGGTGGTGACCAATTTTGATTACGTGTTCATTCTGTCCTCGCTCAACCATGACTTTAGCGTCCAGCGTATCGCTCGGTACCTGACCCTTGCCTTGCAAGGGGGCGGACAGCCGGTGGTGATCCTGACCAAGGCCGATCTGTGCGAAGACGCCACGGAGCGCATCCGACAGGCGCAAGCCGTGGCCTGTGCAGTGCCGGTGATCGCCGTTAGCAGCTACACGGGACAGGGGCTGGAACAACTGGCGCCATACCTGCAGCCGGAAAAGACGATCGTGTTCCTGGGTATGTCCGGTGTGGGGAAGTCTTCCCTGCTCAACACGCTGTACGGTGCGGCTGTGATGCCGGTCAAAGAGATACGCGAGGATGACAGCCGGGGGCGCCATACCACCACCCACCGCCAGTTGATTTGTTTGCCCTCCGGCGCGCTGGTCATCGACACGCCGGGTATGCGCGAGTTAGGCTTGTTTGATGCGGCAGAAGGCGTGTCGGAAGCCTTTGAGGACGTGGAGGCCCTGTTCGGCAGCTGCCGATTCGTGGATTGCACGCACCAAAGTGAGCCGGACTGTGCGATTCGAGGCGCCATCCAGGAGGGTATGTTGCCCCAAGAGCGCTGGATGCTGTATCAGGCGCAGCGCAAGGAATTGGCCTTTTTGGATAATAAAACCGCCTACCTGCGGCAAAAGCAGGGGCGGCATAAGGAAATCGCTATGCACAATCGAAAACTGGACAAAGCGAGGCGGTAAACCCATGGCGGCGGCAATCATTCTGCAAAGATGGTCGCCGCCGTTGTCATGTTATGCATGATCGGCACCCCAAAGGGGCAGCGTCGCTCGCATTGCCCGCACTGAATGCATTCGCCACCGGCATAGGGCAGGGCGGCGTAATGACTGCGAATCGACGGCGGGATATTGCCCTCATCCAGCTTGGCAATATCCAGGTACTTGTGCACCGCGGCAATATCCACCCCCGCCGGGCAGGGCTGGCAGTGGCCGCAGTATACGCAGTGCCCCCGGAAGTCGTTGCGCAGGGTGCCCAGTACCGGCGCGTAATCCTTCTGGGCATCCGTCGCGGTCAGGTACCCTACGGCGTCCAGAACCTCCGCTCGGCTCTTGCAGCCCAAGAGCACGCTGGCCACACCGGGCCGGGTCAGGGCATAGTGGATGCACTGGGTGGCGGTCATGGGCTTTTGGAAGGGGGTGTGCTCGGGGGAGAGCAGTTTGCCCGCGCCCAGGGTCTTCATCACCGTGATGCCAACCCCCCGTTGCTCACACAGCTTGTACAGGGCGGCACGCTGGGGATCCAGACCCCGGAAGGCAGAGGCGTCCATCTTGCCGCCCAACTGATCCAGCGTGTAGGTCTCTACGGGATACAGATCGAAGGCCAGATTGATGCTAAAGAGCATCATCTCCGGCACGCCGGTTTCGATTACCCGGGTGGCCGTGGCCGGGTTGTGCGCGCTGAAGCCGATGTGACCGATGTCGCCTTGCTGCTTAAGCTGCTGCACGTACTCGATAAAGCCGGTCTCGAACACGCCACGGTAGTCTTCTTCGGAGTCGATAAAGAACATCATGCCGAAGTCGATGCGGCCAAACAGGCGCAGCATGTTCTCGAAAAAGCGCTTTACCGTGGGCAGATCGCGGCTGATGTCGTACTGCTGGTTGATGTCGGTGGAGCCGATATGCCCCTGGATCAGCACATCCTTGCGGCGGTTGCCCAGGGCCTTTGCGATGTGCTCTCGGACGGTCTGGCCGGGCATGAACACGTCCAGGATATTGATGCCCTGATCCAGGGCGGCGTGTATGGTCTCTTCTACGATCTCGTAGGGCTTGCCGTCCAAATGCTCACAGCCCAGGCCGATGATGCTGCCTTGTTGGCCGGTGCGGCCGATCTGCCGATACAGCATGCGCGGATACCTCCTTCGTATATGGCCAATCATAGAAAAAGGCCTGCCAGCTTCGTGAAAAGGCATGGCAGGCCGTGGGACAATTATTGCTTGGCTAAATAGTCCTTCCAATGCTCATCCCAGCGCAGGGCATCGGCGATGGCCTCGGCCATGGACTTTTCGGTCTGCCAATCCAGGCGTTGCTTCGCCCTGGATACACCGGCGCAAGCACCTGCCACATCGCCGGGGCGGGGCGGCAGCTTCTCTACGGGGATCTTGCGTCCCAGCACCGACTCAAAAGCTTCGAGTAGTTCAAACACTGTGACGCCTTGGCCGGTGCCTAGATTGATCTCCGCAAAGTGGCTGCCCGGATTGAGGGCGGTGTTAAACTTTTCTACAGCCGCAACGTGGGCACGGGCCAAATCCCATACGTGGATATAGTCCCGCAGACCGGAACCATCCCGAGTGGGCCACTGGGTGCCGGTGACGGAGAAGCAGGGGATATCGCCCCGGGCGGCCTGCATCATCTTGGCCAACACGTGGCTGGGCTGGGCCAGATACTGGCCGGAACGCATCTTAGGATCCGCGCCGATGGGGTTGAAGTACCGCAGGGCGATGCCGCTGAGGGACTCTGCGGCGCACAGATCCTCCAGCACGGTCTCCATCATCCGCTTGGTCCGCGCGTAGGGGCTGGAGGGGGCCAAGGGTGCATCCTCACCGGCCACAAAGCCCGGCACATTGCCATAAATCGACGCAGAGGAACTAAAGACCACTCGGCTGACGCCTAAGTCCGCCAGCGTGTGGAACATCTCCAGCGATTTTGCAACGTTTTCGCGATAATAAAGGTACGGATTCGCCACGGATTCCGGCACCACGATCAAGGCCGCGCAGTGGATGCAGGCGTGGATATCGGGATTCTCCTGGACGATGCGTTCCAGCAGCGTGCGGTCCGCAATATCACCGTGATAAAAGGTACGACCCTTCGTAAATTCAATGCGGCCGTTTACCAATGAGTCCAGAATAATGGGTTGATGATTGCGGTCTTCCAGTGCGGAGGCGATCGTGGAGCCGATGTATCCGGCGCCGCCGGTGATCAGGATCTTCAAGTGGCACTCCTCCTTCGCGATTGGGACACTTCACGCCAGTAGCATATCACGAAAGCAGCCCCTTGTAAATAAGGTAGCGGTGCAGTGTGCGTAAAAAACCAACATTGTTACGCAAAATTACGCACGGCGAAATAACAGGCGAAGAAAGGCAGACGAACTCCGGCAGGGCCAGCGCATTTACATCCTAAAACATGGAAGATGCACGGAGAAGGAGTCCAGGGGGCGAGCGATAAGCCCCCTGGTCGCTCCCGCAGGAGCGAAACGCCTACCTTTGGGAGGGTATTTCGCCCTCACGGTCGAC
>JAVBUS010000221.1:0-7220 GCA_031555125.1 Eubacteriales bacterium
TACCAGCTCCCCGGGCTGGGCGGTGAAGCCCACGTCCGTAAGCACATGGCGGGGGCCGTAGGACATGTTGACGCCTTCTACTTGGATGCTCATCCGATATCACCTCCCGTGGTGATCAGATAGATGAAGAAGGGTGCGCCGATAAAGGCGGTGAGGATGCCCAGGGGAGACTCCGTGGCGAACAGGTTGCGGGCAACGTTGTCCACCAGCAACAGGAACAATGCGCCGAACAGCATGGACAGGGGCATCAGGAACCGGTAATTGTTGCCCACAAGCTTGCGGGACAGGTGGGGGATGACCAACCCCACCCAGCCGATGGTGCCGCTGACCGCCACGGCGGAGGCGGTGATCAGGGTGGCACAGGTGATAGCGATGAGCCGGAGCGCTGTGGCATGGATGCCCATGGCCCGGGCCTCCTGGTCGCCCATGGTCAAAATGGTGAGTCGCCAGCGCAGCAACAACAGGGGCACGATACCGATCACCATGGGGATGGCGGCAAAGATCACGTCCTCCCGCCGGGCACCGGCCAAGCTGCCCATGAGCCAATAGGTGATGGCGGGGAGCTGATCCATGGGATCGGCGATAAGCTTTAGGAACGAGGTGCAGGCCGATGCCAGGGAGCTGATCATGATGCCGGAGAGGATCAGGCCCAGCACCTGCTTGCCCCGGGTCAGGCGGCTGATCGTCCACACCAGGGCCACGGTGACCATGCCAAAAAAGAAGGCCGACAGTGCGATCATGTGGCTTCCGGCGCGCAGCAGGATGGCCAGCGCAGCCCCAAAGGCGGCCCCGGCGGAGGCGCCCAGGACATCCGGGGAGGCCATGGGATTTTGAAAAATGCCCTGATAGGCCGCCCCGGCGCCGGAAAGGCAGCAACCCACCATGCAGGCCAGCAGCACCCGGGGTAAGCGGATATTGAGCAACACGCTTTCCATCCGCAGGGGTACCGCCGGGCCGCCAAAAAGTTTGGCGCAAATGAACTGCCACAGCTCCGCCGGGGAGATGGGAAAGCGCCCCAGGGCAAAGGACAGCAGCGCCGTCAACAGCAACGCGATGCCGAAGCCCCAGATGATGGCGCGGTTTCTGGCTTCCGAGTGGTGGGTGTCCATGACGCACCGCCCTTTTGATTCCAAAATAAAAGGAGGCTTCCTGTGGGTCTGTGACACAAACCCGTGAACCTCCAGTACGAAAACGGCGATTTGAACCAACCATTCAAATCACTGTGATGCGCACTCCTTCTCAAATGCGGAAGGCGCGACCGTTTCCAGTCGTACCCTAAAGCCGAGGATCGGCTTTGGCCGTCCGCCATGGCAGTACGCAAGGCGGGTGGGCTCGGAGGCAATATGCACTTGTCAGGCAACCGAGGTTAGTATACAATCATCCAAAGCGTTTGTCAATTTTCTATCGAAGTGGATGTGGCGGGACAAGATGCATTTGTTTTTGACCGGTGAAAGGCAGATCGGCAAGAGTACCGCTATCACCAGGGCGCTGACGGGGCTGCCCCTGCAAACCGGCGGATTCCGGACCCTGTTCTTTGAACAGGACGGTGAGCGGGTGCTGGCACTGCGGCCTTATGGTGCCGCGGGTGCGCCGGATGCCGGATCCATCGTGGCACGACACATAGAAGGCCATATGGTGGCGGATCCTGCGCGATTCAATGTCTTGGGCACGGCGGCGCTGGCGGCGGCAAGCGGCGTGCGCCTGATGCTGATGGATGAGTGCGGCTTTTTGGAGCGGGATGCGGAACCGTTTCAGCGGGCGGTGTTGACGGCCTTAGCGGGGCATGTACCGGTGCTGGGGGTGGTGCGACAGGGCACGGGGGATTGGCTGGAGCGGATTCGGCGGCATCCCAACGTGACGCTGCTCCAGCTGACAATGGAAAACCGGGAGGCAATCCCGCAGAGAATACGCGCGTGGATACAGGAGGCGGTACGATGAGAGCTGACGAGAACATGATGGAGCGCCTGGTATGCTGGCAGGTGAACGGGCCGGACATGCCTGCCTTTCTTTGTACGCCGGAGGCGTTGGATGAGCTGGCGGTGGGGCACCTCCTGACCCAGGGGTGGATCCGTGAGATGTCGGCGTTGACATCGGTACAAGCGGAAGCGTTGCGTGTGCGGGTGGAGACCTGCGTACCCTTAGCGGAACTTTTGCCCCTGGCACAGCGCATAGAGGCGCTGCAACAGGTAACGCCCCAGGAGGCGCCCACGCAGGAGGCGGTGACGGCCCTGATGGCGCAGCTCACCGGGGAGGAGGCATATTTCGGTACCCACCGGATCGCCCTGATGACGCCCCGGGGGTGCATCTTCCGCGAAGACGTGGGGCGGCACAACGCCATGGACAAGGTCATCGGCCGCGGGCTGATGGACGGCGTGGATTTTTCCCGGTGCGTGGTGGCGGCCACAGGGCGAATCTCGGCGGAGATGCTGATCAAGGCAGCGATGGCGGGCATTCCCACGGTGCTGACCAAAAAATATCCCAGCGATCTGGCTGTGAGCCTAGCGAGACGACTACGCATCCGGATCGTGGGTCATGCCACTACGTCGACTCCCTTTGTGTATAATGCATAAAGTAAACCTAGGCTAACTTGTTGATTTGCACAAAATATTTGTCCAAATCCCTTGTTTTTCCTAATGGATTGTGATATTCTTAACGTAGTTTCATACGCTCCGAGTCCTGTCGACCCTCGTGGTCGGTCTTGACCGATTGGTGTGCCGAGCAATTGACATGCCAGCCATTGCGCAAAGGAGCCTGCATGGACACATATGCGATCCGCATGTGTATGTTTGTGCGGGCTTTTATGCTGCCCGAGCGTAAAGAAGGAGGAAATGGCATGTCTGAGGAGAACAAGGGCTTCATGAACCGCGAGTATACCCGCCGGCAATTTATGAAGTTGTCGGCCAAGGGACTCACAGGCGTGGCGCTGTCCAGCAGCCTGTTGGCGCTGATGGGCGTCACCGAAAGCCAGGCGGCAAGCGGCGAGGTCAAAGTGATCGCGACCCCGACGCACCTGCTGGTGGCCAACTATGCCAAGTGCACCGGTTGCCAACGCTGCGAGCTGAACTGCTCGTTGGCCAACGAGGGTGCGCTGCATCCGTACATGGCCCGTGTACGTGTGCGGGAGAGTCTCAACTTTGGACTGGAAGGGCCTACCGACGACTACATGCACGGCAATGGCAGTTACGGTGATTGGACCTATCAGCCGGAGACCTGCAAACAGTGCGCGGCCCCCAAATGCATGGAGATCTGCCCCATGGAAGCCATCTATGTCAGCGAAGCCAACGGCGCCCGCATGGTGGACGAAGAGAAGTGCGTGGGCTGCGGCGCATGTGTCAAGGCCTGCCCCTGGGGCATGCCCCGTGTGCATCCCCAGCGCGTCAAGTCCACCAAGTGCATCAACTGCGGCGCTTGCGTCAAGGGGTGCCCCACCAGCGCGCTGACCATGATCCCCTGGGAAGACGTGGCCACGGCCATGAACTAAGGAGTCAGCGGCTCCGACCCCATCACCAAATCCCCAAAGGAGGTATGATCCATGTTTGGATGGACCGGCAAACTGCTCCGCGTCAACCTGACCACCGGCACTGCCACCGTGGAGAGCAGCGAGAAATATTTTGACTATATTGGCGGCAAGGGTATGGCCAACCGCATCATGTACGATGAGGTACCTGTGGGCACCGAGCCCACCGCCCCGGAGAACAAGGTCGTCATGGCCGTTGGCCCCAACACGGGTTCCAGCGCACCCTGCAGCGGCCGCATGACCATCTCCACCCTGTCGCCCTTCACCAAGTTCAACGCCATTGTGGATGGCCATGTGGGCGGTGAGATCGGCACCCAAATCAAGATGGCGGGCTACGATGCCATCATCGTCGAGGGTGCTTCCGCAAAGCCCGTGTACGTCAAGATCCTGGACGAGGATGTGACGGTGGAAGACGCGGCGGACCTGTGGGGCCAGACCACCACCTTTACCACCAAGACCCTGTGCGAGCGCCATGGGAAGGGTGCCACCACCATCTCCATCGGCAAGGCCGGCGAGAACCAGCTGAACCTGTCCTGTCTGATCACCGGCGTGGCGCACTGCGCGGGCGGCGGCTTGGGCAAGATCTTTGGCAGCAAAAACCTTAAAGCCATCGTGGTCTACGGCAAGGGCAAGGTGGAAGTCGCCGATCCCGCGGCCATCCGCGAGCTGAACAGCTACGTGATGAACGATTTGATGGGCTCCAACAACAACCACGTCGTGCCCTCGGTGCCCCAATCCTTCTCCGAATACGATGCGCCCCGTTCCCGCTGGACCGGCCATCCCGGCCTGACCTGGGGTGCGGCGGAAGGCGGCCCCATCGATACCGGCGAATCCCCTCCCGGCGAACCGACGCTGATGGGCTATCGCTGCCAGAAGTCCGTGTTCGATCACGGCGAGATCGCCGAAAAGTTCACCGTCAAGATGGTGGGTTGCGCCTCTTGCCCCATCCGTTGCTACGGCGCGGTGAAGATGCCCAAACTGGAAGAAAAATACGGTGTCAGCGGCACCCATGCCAACACCTGCTTGGGCAATAACCCCTATGGCGCGCTGATGAACACCTACAACGATCTTGAGATCGAAGGCGACGGCAAAATGCACGCCAGCGTGTACAGCGCGGTCATTGCGGACGATCTGGGCATTTGGGACAACTATGGTGAGCTCCGCGCCACCCTGCTCTACTTCATGGCCGATGATTACAAGCTCATGAAGCAGATCATGACCGAGGATGAGTTCAACCAGATCGATTGGGCCAAGCGCGACAGCGGCGATCTGACCTTCCTGAAGGACATTTTGGAGCTGATCGCGGAAGGCAAGCACCCCATTGCCACATTGGCCCAGGGCGCGTATTATGTGGATAAGATGTACCACGAGATTGCCCCGGATTACCTGCACTCCTCCGAGCTGGGCGTGTGGGGCCCGTTGGGTGGCAAGCGCCATCACGGCAACGAGTGCGACGCGCAGGTCGGCCAGCTGACCAACGTGCTCTATAACCGCGACGGTATGTGCCACACCATCGTGAACATCACCGGCTCCGGTCTGCCCTATGATCTGCAGAAGTCCATCTGTGAAGAGATCTTTGGCGAAGGCTGCTTGGACAAACCGCAGTTCTACACCCCCATGAACGAGGCGAAGGCCAAGTTTGCCAAGTTCGGCATCATGCGCCAGGTGATGCACGATTCCTTCACCCTGTGCAACTGGGTGTGGCCCATGACGCTCTCCCCCCGCAAGGATCGCGGATATAAGGGCGACTTGACCGTGGAATCCCAGTACATGGCGGCCATCACCGGCCAGCCCTGGACCGAGGCGTCCTTTGACGAAGCGATCGAGCGTTGCATCCAGCTCCATCGCGCGATGACCGTGCTGCAAGCCGGTACCAAGGACATGCGCAACGAGCATGATGTGATCTCGGAGTTCATCTTCGAGCTCAATCCGGATCTGCAGCCCTTTACCGAAGGCACCGTCAAGCTGGAGCGCGAGGACTGGCAGCTGGCGCTGACCATGTTCTACAAGCAGTTCGGCTGGGACGAGACCACCGGCGCCCCCACCCGCGCTTCCTTGGAGAAGTTCGGCCTGAAGGATGTGGCCGACAATCTGGAAGCCAAAGGCCTGCTGGCGTAAGTGTCCGCAAGACAGCGTAGCTACATATCGAAAGGGGGAGCAGCGCTGCGCTCCCCCTTTTTAGGAAGGAAGAAAACATATGAGCGATACCAAGAATACCCCCGAGATGTCCGTGGAGGAGTACGCGGCGAAGCTTTGTGACTATATTTATCGCCGCACGACGCAGTCAAAGGTCACCGCCAAAAAGGCCCTGCTGTTGGCGCCGCCCTTTGGTATCAGCAAACAGGTGCTGGAGGATCTGTTGGACGGCGTAGGCACCGACAAGGCGCATCCGGCGCTGGCGGGCATCGCCACCACCCAGGGCAAGAAGGATCTGTACTACTATGATGCGAAGATCATGACCAAGCAGTATGCCGCGCTGGATGCGCTGCTGGAGGATAAGGATCTGCTGAACACGATTGCTTCGGTGGTACGTACCGACAGTCAGTTGTATCCGCGGCCCACGCCCTATGACAAGTTCAGCCGTTCGCCCTTCAAGTTCAGCGATGACGAGATTGCGGGCGCTGTGGCACGGATGAAGAGCGAGGGGCAGTATCAGGATATCGGTGTGGTGACGGCCAGCAATGGCAAGCGCGCTATGTTCTCGACCAACTCGCTGTCGCGGCAATATGCCCAATCGCTGTTCGAGATGTCCGAGGTCAGCGATCGGGAGAATCCGTAAGGATTGATATTGCATGCGGGAGGCTCTTTACTTTCTGTACCTCATTGCACTATACTGAAGGTAACACAGAAAAAGGAGACGAGCATAGCGGATGTTCAACATTGGGTTTGCCGAGCTGATCCTGATTCTGCTGGTCGCCTTCGTGTTCGTGGGTCCCAAGGATCTGCCCAAGGTGGCCCGCGCCATCGGCAGGGTGGTGCGGTACATGAAGGAACTGTTTCAGGAGTTTAAGGACGAGACGGGGCTGGAGGAAACTATCCAAGAGTTGAAGGCGTCGGAGGATGACCTGAAAAAGACGCTGCGGGATGCGGACCCCACACGGGATCTGCGGACGGTGCAGACCGATACCGAAAAGGCAATCCGCGAGGCCAAGCAAGCGGTGCGAAACAACACCAAGTAAGGGTGCGCGAGGAGGAATAGTATGCGGTTGGGTATGACGGAAATCCTGTTGATTCTGGTGCTGGCCCTGGTGCTGTTTGGCGGTGGTAAGCTGGCCGGGGTAGGCAAGGCCTTGGGACAGAGCATCAAGGAGTTCAAAAAGGAAGTCTCGCCGGACGAGAAGGCCGCCCAAGAGGCCAAGGCCGATGACAAGACCGACGATAAGGCATAGCGCATGGAAACAGTGCAGTCCAAAAAGCAGGCGCTCACCGAGCACCTGCGGGCTTTGCGTAAGGTGCTGGTGATCACGGCTGTCGCCATCGTTGTGGCGTTTGCGGTCATATTTTATGCCTTTTGCACGCCGTTGGTGGAGTTTGTGCTTGCACCTTTGCGCGCCAGGGCCATCGAAGTGGTGGCAACTCACGTTTCCGAAGCATTGATGATGCAGATGAAGGCCTGCCTGGTGGCGGCGGTGATCGTGGCGATGCCGGTAATCATGTGGCAGATTTGGTCTTTTATCGCCCCGGCGCTGTACCCGGAGGAAAA
>JAVBUS010000208.1:0-4766 GCA_031555125.1 Eubacteriales bacterium
CTGGCGGTGGGTGATCTGGCCGTGGAGATCGGGATCCCGATGATCACCGCCTCCTCCACCAGCTACGATGTGACCACCGACAAGCCCAACTACTTCCGCTCCTGCTTCCTGGATCCCTTCCAGGCGACCACCATGGCGAACTTTGCCAAGGAGCAGTTTGACGCGAAGAAGGTCGCCGTGCTCTATGATACCGGCGACGACTATTCCCTGGGTCTGGCCGAGTCCTTTAAGGCACAGGCCGAAGTCCTTGGCATGGAGATGGTCGGCTACGAAGCCGGCAGCGCGAACGACGTGGACTTTAAAGCGCAGTTGACTACCATCGCCGCCGGTGAGCCGGATGCGATCTTTGTGGCGTACTACTACGGCCCGGCCGCCCTGATCGTGCAACAAGCTGCCGAAATCGGTCTGAAGTGCAAGTTCCTGGGCGCGGACGGCATTCACGGCATCGAGAACGCCATGGCCGACGCGACGCTGCTGGAGGATACCTTCTACTACGCGGATCACTTCGCGAAGGATGCCACCACCGAGACCGTTGTCACCTTTAACAAGGACTTCGAAGCGAAGTATGGCAAGGCCCCTTACAGCGCGTTCAACGCCACGGGCTATGATGCCGCTCTGGTGCTTTGCGAAGCCATGAAAGCCGCGGGAACCACGGATTATCCCGCCGTCGTGACCGCCATGCAGGCCACCAAGGTGGAAGGCATCACCGGGATGTTGACTTTCGATGCGCACAACGATCCCATCAAGAGCGCCTTCATTATGACGTTCCAGGGTGGAAAGCAGGTCTTCTGCAAGCGTCAGGATCCGTGATGAGACAGTAAGGATCACAGAGACCTCAATTTTTCTTTCGCAGAGGGGGAGGGAGCTTGTCTCCCTTCCTCTCTTCTGTTATAATCACGCTACCTATGTAGTCATTATCATGTTTTGCGGCGCCACGCTTTGCAAGGCATCCAAGGATGGTGGGTGTATGATGGTCTACCTCAATCAGTTGATCAACGGCCTGCAGGTGGGCAGTATCTATGCGCTGATTGCGCTGGGATACACCATGGTGTACGGCATTGTGAAGCTGATTAACTTTGCCCATGGCGATATCATCATGGTCGGCGCGGACGCGGTGCTGGTGTTGGTGACGATGCTGGGATTACCCTTTTGGCTGGCGGTGGTCCTCTCGATGCTGGTATGCGCCGCGCTGGGTGTAACCATTGAGCGTGTGGCCTATAAGCCCTTGCGGAACCAGCCGCGCATCACCTCGCTGATTACGGCGATCGGCGTGAGCTTGCTATTGCAAAACAGCGCGCAGTTGATTTTTACGCCCAACCCGAGGCCCTTTCCTTCCACTTTAAAGGTCGCGCCGCTCATCATCGGTGATCTGCGCATAAGCTTTACAACGCTGCTGACCGTGGGCGTGGCGGTGGGTCTGATGATCCTGCTGACCATTTTCGTGCGGGAAACCAAGATGGGCAAGGCCATGCGGGCGGTGTCGGAGGATATGGGCGCGGCGCAGCTCATGGGGATCAACGTCAATACGACGGTGTCCGTGACCTTTGCTATCGGTACGGGCCTTGCGGCGATCGGCGCTGTGCTCTTTAGCACGGCATATCCTTCGGTATCGCCGACCATGGGCTCTATGCCGGGACTCAAGGCGTTTATTGCCGCTGTGCTGGGTGGCATCGGCGTGTTGCCCGGCGCGATGCTGGGTGGATTTATCCTGGGTATTGCGGAGAGCTTTGCAAAATGGAAGTTGTCACAATGGACGGACGCGGTGGTGTTCGGGATCCTGATTCTGGTGCTGCTGGTAAAGCCCTCCGGCATTTTGGGCAAACGCAGTAACGAGAAAGTGTAGGGATGACGATGAACACAAAACGCTTACAATCATATCTGCTCAATGTGATAGCGGTCTGTTTGATCTATGCGGTGGTGATGCTTCTTAGCGGCACCGGCGTGTTCAACCGATACTGGCAGGGTATCATCATCAATGTGTGCATTGCGGCAACCATGGCCGTGAGCCTAAACTTGACCACGGGCATGTTGGGGCAGCTGGCCCTGGGCCATGCGGGCTTTATGAGCGTGGGCGCGTATGCGGCCGCGCTGTTTACCATTCATACCAATCTGGATCCTAACAGCATCTTTCCGGTTAGCCTGCTCATCGGCGGTCTGGCCGCGGCGGTCTTTGGCGTGATCATCGGCATCCCGGCCCTGCGGTTAAAGGGCGATTATCTGGCCATTATCACGCTGGGTTTTGGCGAAATCATCCGCGTCATCATCACCAACCTGCCCTTTACGGGCGGCGCGCGCGGTCTGCGCGGCATCCCACGGATCACCACGTTTTCCTATGTGTACATCGTGATGGTTCTGGTGGTGGTGGCCATGTTTACCCTAGGCCGCTCGCGTCACGGCCGCGCCATTCTCTCTATTCGCGAGGATCCGGTGGCGGCGGAGGCGGCGGGCATCCCCACAACATATTACAAGATTTTTGCCTTTACGTTGGCGGCTTTCTTTGCCGGGGTGGCGGGCGGTCTGTTTGCGCACTATGTGGGTGTGCTGGATCCGAAGAATTTTGCTTTTACCAAGTCGATCGAGTACTTGGTCATGGTGGTGCTGGGCGGCATGGGTTCCATCACCGGTGCCATTGGCGCGGCCGCAGTACTGACGTTGCTGCCGGAGGTGCTGCGCAGCTTTAACGATTTCCGTATGTTGGTGTATGCCCTGGCATTGATCCTAATGATGCTGTTCCGCCCCATGGGCCTGTTGGGCAATGCGGAATTCTCCCTGTCCACGCTGCTCAAGCATGCAGGAGAATGGTGCGGCGAAAGAGCGCGCCGGATGGCCGCCCGCAGTCAAGACAAGGCGGAGGCACGCTACGCGGCCCGCGCCGCAAAAAAGACGATCGAGGAATCCCCGGAGACGCAGAAGCCGACGCTGCTGAAGGTGGAGGGTCTGGGCATTCAATTTGGCGGCCTCAAGGCTGTGGAGGGCGTTCAATTTGAGCTGAACCCAGGTGAAATCGTAGGACTCATTGGCCCCAATGGCGCGGGAAAAACTACGGTGTTCAACCTGCTCACCAGCGTGTACCGCCCTACAAACGGAGCGATCTTGGTAGAGGGCAAGTCCATTGTTGGGTTGCCCACGCACTCCATCACCCAAGTGGGCATTGCGCGCACCTTCCAGAACATTCGCCTGTTTAAAAACCTGACGGTGTTTGACAATGTAAAGATCGCCTATCACAACGAAATGCAGTGTACACCGCTGGAAAGCGCCTTGCGTCTGCCGCGCTATTGGCACGAGGAAAAAATGGCGGAGGCGCGGGCCAGGGAGCTGCTGCACGTTTTCGGCATGGAGCATCTGGGGGACAAGCAAGCCAAGAACCTGCCCTATGGCCAGCAACGCAAACTGGAAATCGCCCGTGCTCTGTCGGCTAGCCCGAAAATCCTGTTGTTGGATGAACCGGCGGCGGGTATGAATCCCACGGAAACCCAGGAGTTAATGGACACCATCCGGTTGATTCGCGATCGGTTCAACGTGGCGATTCTTCTGATTGAGCATGATATGCAATTGGTCATGGGCATTTGCGAGCGGATCGTGGTGCTCAACTATGGCCAGATTATCGCCACGGGCACGCCGGATCAAGTGCGCACGAACCCGGAGGTTGTCAGTGCGTATTTGGGCGCGTAGAAAGGAGGCGGCAATATGCTGGCAGTCAAAGACATCGACGTTTTCTACGGCGCGATTCACGCGCTGCACCAGGTTTCCTTCGAGGTCTATCAGGGTGAGGTCGTTACCTTGATCGGCGCCAACGGTGCAGGTAAATCGACGATCCTAAAGACGATTTCGGGGCTGCTTCGGGCTAAGTCTGGCGAGATCACGTATTTGGGTAACAATCTGCGCACAGAGGAACCCCATAATATCGTGAAGAAGGGTCTGGCCCAGGTGCCGGAAGGCCGCAGGGTGTTCCAGCAAATGACTGTGCAAGAAAACCTGGAGATGGGCGCCTTTACCCGTACTGATAGCGACGTGTTGGAGGCCGGGTACGAGCAGGTGTTTGCGCGTTTTCCCCGTCTGAAGGAGCGGCGCAGGCAACTGGCGGGCACTTTGTCGGGCGGTGAACAGCAGATGCTGGCAATGGGCAGAGCCCTGATGAGCCAACCAAAGCTGCTGATGCTGGACGAGCCGTCCATGGGACTTTCGCCGATCCTGGTGGGCGAGATCTTTGCCATTGTGAAGGATGTGCATGCATCGGGCATGACGGTGCTGCTGGTGGAGCAAAACGCAAAGATGGCGCTCTCTGTGGCCCAGCGGGCTTATGTTCTGGAGACCGGACGCGTGATCAAAAGCGGCAATGCAAATGAACTGATGGATGATGATGTTATTCGCAAGGCATACCTGGGTCAATGAGTTGCAGAAATGTTGCCGATGGCAAGGATTCGCCGCCCGGTGAATAGGATGAGGAGGCATGGCATGTTAACCCCTGATGCGATTGCACAAATGCTGGATCACTCCACGCTACAACCCTTTTTGACCCAGGAGGACATTCGCAAAGGCTGCGAAATCGCCAAGCGGTACCGCACGGCCTCGGTGTGCGCCCGGCCCGGGGATATGTCCCTGGTAGCGGAACTGCTGCGGGGTACCGATGTCCAGGTGTGCACCGTCATCGGCTTTCCCCACGGGGCGCATCGTACCGCAGTCAAGGTTTTCGAGGCCTGGCAGGCCTTGAAGGATGGCTGCAGCGAGCTGGACATGGTGATCAACATCGGTCTGATGAAGGCCGG
>JAVBUS010000126.1:0-6372 GCA_031555125.1 Eubacteriales bacterium
GCGGCCTGGGCATCCACCACCAGGTTACCGGTGCCGGTTACGTGCCGAGCCAACTGCTTCCCCACCATGGAAAACGCCACGGCCTCGGTCTTTGTACCGCCCGCGTCGACGCCTATAACGATCATGCGCTCACGCTCCCTATGCAGTATTGCCCCGTGAGAAGGAGCCCGCTCGGATGAGCGGGCTCCTCTGCGAGCAAAAAGGTTACTTGGCTTTATTTGCCAGGAATTCATCCAGCTGACGCTGTGCTTCGGCGATGACGTCGCGGACGCCGGCGGCTTCCAGCTCGGCGATGATCTTGGGGAATACCACGTCGGGGTCAGAGGTACCGGTCTGCATCTCGAACCAATAGGCGTCCTTGATGGCCTTGCAGGCATTGACCTGGCTCTGCACCGGGGTGTAGTCGAAGGAGAAGCCCAGCGCGGCAGAGGTGACGGCATCCTTGTAACCATCCCACACCACGTTCCACATGTTGGGATCCGCAGGCACTGCAGGGAACTTGGAGGCTTCCACGGCGCTCAGGGAGTAAGAGGCTTGCGTGTAGGCCCAGGGCGAGTAGTTGTTGACGCCCTGCTCCGTTTTGGTGATCGTGCCGTCCTCGTTGTTGGTGTAGTGGGTGCCTTCGAGACCGTAGCGCATCATGTTGCGGTATTCTTTGTTGGTGTTGGCGAATTCGATGAGCTTCAGCGCTTCTACGGGATGCTTGGAGGCGACGCTGATGGCCGTCAGTGCGCCCTGCAGGGAGAAGCTGGACAGGTAGGGGCCATCGAAACGGGAGATGGCCGAGGCCTTTTGACGGGCGTTGGACCAGATGGAGTCAGCGCCGTAGAAGCCCTGACCGGCCTGGATCACGCCGCCGGAGGCGCGGGGCACGGACTGCACGACAGCGGCATCGGGGGAGATGTAGCCCTTTTCATACCAGCTGTGGATGGTCCGGATGCGGTCGATGAACTCCGGCATTTCGAAGCACAGCTGTACTTGGGTCTCTTTGTCGGTGCCGATGTCGCTATAGGCCAGGGAGACCATGGCATCCGAGTTGATCCAATCCATAAAGTTGGACCAAGAGGTGATGCCTTCGCGGGCCAGGATCAGCGGATACTCGGTGGGGTGATCGGCCTTGTAGGTCTCCAGGTACTTTTCCATGTCCTTGAATTCCATGGTGTAGGGGATGTCCATGCCCTTTTCGGTCTTAAAGTAGTCGATGTCGATGATCCAGAACACTTCGATGCCGTAGTCCTTCATGACCGGCACGGCCAGCAGCTGCTGCTTGCCATCCTTGTTGACGAAGGAGCCCTGCCACAGATTTTCCGGCATGGAGGCCCACAGGGCAGGGGTCTCGGTCTTCACCATGTCGGCGATGTCCAGGAACATGCCATCAAAGGCGTTCATGACAAAGTCGTTGTACCAACCGCAGGTGAAGGTCATGTCGAAGTACTCGCCGGAGCTCATGGCGCGGCCAACCTGTTCGCCGGTCATGTACACGCACTTGACCTTGATGCCCAGGGCGGCTTCGGACAGCTTGTTGAGCTCGGCTTCGACCATGGCCTGGTCGATGGGGGCGTCGGCGGCGGTACCCATCCACCAGATGAGCTCCACGGGTTCGTCGGCACTGACCCAGCTGGGCACCAGGGCCAGCATCATCATCAGTACCAGCAACAGAGACACCAATTTCTTCATACGGTTATCCTCCTTGTTGATGTGGTTGTATGCCAAGCGGCTTTTCATCCAACCGCTCGATACCGCATCCGGTTTAGCCCTTTACCGCACCGATGGTCAGGCCGGAGATAAAGTATTTTTGGAAGAAGGGGTACGAACAGGCGATGGGGGCTACGATGATGACCACTACGGCCATGCGCATGCTCTCGCTGGGCAGCTCGGTGACGCTGCTGGCCGACATGAAGGAGGCTTCCTTGGTCAAAAAGTCGATGCTCTTTTCAATGGCCACCAGGTAGTATTGCAGGGGATACAGCTCCCGGTGCAGGCTCTCTAAGTACAGGGAGGCCTGGTACCAGTCGTTCCAATAGGCGAAGGTCAGGAACAGGCCGATGGTGGCGATGGCGGGCAGGGAGATGGGCAGCACCAGCTGCAGAAAGATGCGCAGCTGAGACGCGCCGTCGATCTTGCCGGACTCGATGATGGAGTCCGGCACGGTGGTGGTGAAAAAGGTGCGCAGAATAATGATGTAGAACGAGGAGCAGGCCAGGGGCAGGATCAGGGCCCAGTAGGTGTTCTTCAACCCATAGAGCTGGGTGTTGATTACGTAGCTGGACACCATGCCGCCGTGAAACAACATGGGCAAAAAGATCAGCACGGTGTAAAAGCCGCGGAGTTTGAAATTTTTGCGAGACAGGGCATAGCCCATGGAGGTGGTCAGGACCAGGCCCAACGCGGTGCCCACCAGGGTGACGCCGATGGAGTTAAAGAAATAGCGGACGATGATGGCGCCCATATTGAGCAGGTACCGATACGCGGTGATGCCCCAGCTCTGGGGAAAAAAGCTGTAGCCGATCTTTGTGATGGAAGCCTCCGAGGAAAAGGAGATGATGACCACAAAGATCACCGGTACCAGCGTTACAAAGGCCAGAAGGACAAACAGGATAGTAACCAACAGGTTGGTGACTGGCTTGACGCGGTTAAAGCGCAGCAGGCCGTCGCTGTTTAGGTTCATCTCCCGTTTGCGGCCGGCGCGGGATGGCTTGGTGGTGTCCATGGGCGTTCCTCCTTTCCCTTAAAACAGAGAGCTGTCGCTGTCGATGCGGCGGGCCACGCCGTTGGCGATGAGCAACGTCAGGCAGCCCAGGGTGGACTGCAAAAAGCTGGTGGCCGATGCCACATTATATTGGGGGCGATTGCTGCCCATGATGGCGTTGTATACATACACGTCCATGGTGGTGTACACGCTGGTCAGGGAATTGGAGTTTTGCGTGGCCCGATAAAAGAGACCAAAGTCGGAGTTGAAGATGCGGCCTACCGCCATGATGAACATGATGGACATGATGGGCCGCAGCAGCGGCAGCGTGATGAAGCGGATCTGTTGCGACTTGGACGCGCCGTCGATGAGGGCGGCCTCGTACAGAGAGCCGTCGATACCGCTGATGGAAGCCAGATAGACCACCATGCCATAGCCCACGGTCTTCCACCTGTGCAAAAACACAAGGAAGAAGGGCCAATACTTGGGCTCCCGGTACCAGCTCACCGGGGTCATGCCCCAGCCGCGCAGCAGGTTGTTGACCAGACCCTTGTCGGTGGCCAGGAAGGCGTATACAAAGTAGCCCACCACCACCCAAGACAGAAAGTGGGGCAGGAACATGGCGGTTTGACAGATCTTGGCCAACCGCCTGCTGTACATCTCGCTAACGAGGATGGCCAGAGTCACCGGCACCACCACGCCCAGGATGATAAAGATCAGGTTGTAGCCGATGGTGTTGCGGAAGATGACCTGGGACATGGAGCTTCGCAGCAAAAAAGAAAGATTCTCCAGCCCCACCCACTTGCTGTTGACAAACAGGCTGTACAAAAAGCCTTGGCCAGGGGCCACGCGGTAGTTTTTAAAGGCCATAACGATGCCGAACATGGGGATGTAGCAAAACAAGACATACCACAGCACCGTGGGCAAGGAGAGCAGAAAGAGCTGGAGGTCGTCCAGGGTAAAGCGTCCACGCTTTTTTTGCAAGGTGGGGAGCTTGTCGGTCTGGGGACGGGTTTGCGCCATGGGCACACCTCCTTGGGTCAGAATCCCTTAGGTAAAGGCGGCATACACCGCGTTATGAAAGACGCGGCGGAAGCGAATCAGCTTCTCGTTGGTCCGGGTGGGGTATACCCGGTTGGTGAGCAGGATGGCATACAGGCCAGTGAGGGGGTCCACCGCCAGGGAGGTGCCGGTAAAGCCGGTGTGGCCAAAGGACGCGTCGGGAAACAGATCGCCGAAGTAACAGGCAGGCCCACCGGCCAGATGGAAGCCGAGACCCCGATGCACGTCGTGGCCCCGGGTGTAGTTGCGGATGGCCTTGCGTAGCGTGGTGGGGTGCAGGTAACCCTGCCCCTGGCAAGCCAGCATGGTGGCGTACCGGACCAGGTCGCCGACATCGGCAAATACGCCGGCGTTGGCAGAAACGCCGCCCAAGAATCGGGCGTTTTCGTCGTGGACGACCCCTTGCCAGGGAATGCCGGTGACGGGATTCACCTCGGTGGGGGCGAAAGGGCCCTCCTGGGGCAGGTAGCCGGTGCGGGTCATACCCAGGGGCGTGAAGACCTGATCCCGGGCCAGCACGTCCAGGGGTGCGCCATAGAGTTGTTCCAGTACCTTGCCGAACACGATATAGCCCATGCACGTGTAGCGCGGGGTGCCGTCCGGGGGAGCGACCAGGGGTTGGGCCAGGATCACGTCCAGGGCCTTTTCCGGGCTGTCCGTATGGAGGTAAACCGGAAAGGAGGGCACAAAGCCCGCTGTGTGGGTCATCAATTGTAGGATGGTGAGCCCCGCCTTGTCTGCGGGGGCATCCAGGTATAGGGACAGGGGATCGTATAAGGAAAGACGGCCCTGCTCAAGCGCCCGCAAGCCCAGCATGGTAGGGGCCAGGATCTTGGTCATGGAGGCCAGATCATAGCGGGTATCCAGGGTGGTATCCCCCACGGCCAGGGTGCCGATCAGGCGATCCCGGATGCCGACGGCGGCTACCGCCGAAGGATACACCCCGTCGATCACGCCTTGGGCCAGCAGGCCTTCGATGCGTTGCACGTGCTTTACCTACACTCCTTGCGTATTTTGCAGGCCTGCGTCCGGCCTGTTGTGTTACCAGCAGGATAGCAAATTCCGATCGGTTCGTCAAGGATTCCGGACCGGATTAGAGAAAAATAATTTCGCCCGCGCCATCCGACGGAGATGAAAATTGCATTGAATACCATGGAAAAACCTTGTTGTTTCGCCGTGAAAGCGGTTACATGATAGAAAAAAGTTACCTACTTTTCCGTGGATCCTGTACTTTTTGGGTTGCGGTCGGGGGCGGGTTTGTGTACAATACAGGTATCATGCAGGCGCGATGGCGCCCAGAACAGGAGCCTACTGATGGCCGACTGTATCGTCAAGCTGGAGTGCTCCATGGACGAAATGGCCCCTGCCCAGCAGCGGGTGGCCCGGTTTTTGCTGCAGAACGCAGTGGATATTCCGGATACTTCCATCGACCAGGTGGCCGCGGCTTGCGATACCAGCAAGACCACGGTGGTGCGTCTGTGTAAAATGCTGGGATACAAGGGGTATAAGGGGTTCTGCGTAGCCCTTGCCACGGACCTGGCCACGGGGGCCCAGGGCCGGATATCATATGCCCAGGTGCAACAGGAGGACGACCTCCACGCCACGCTGATGACCACGGCCCACAACGCCCAGGCGGCCATCAGCGACACCATGCGGGTGCTCAACGAAGAGGAGCTGACTGCGGTGGTGCAGGCCATGGTGCGGGCACAGCGCGTGGATTTTTACGGGGTGGGTAGCTCCGGGGTGGTGGCCCTGGATGCCCAACAAAAGTTTTTGCGGGTGGGTAAATACACCCAAACCTCCATGGATCCCCATGCTCAGGTGGTGCTGGCCGCCAGCCTGGCCCCCACCGATGTGGCGGTGCTCTTTTCCTATTCCGGGGAGACGTCGGACATGCTGGATACCCTCAAGGCGGTGCGTCGCGCACAGGCCCTGGCTGTGTCGGTGACCCGCTACGGCAACAACCGGCTTAGCCGGGCTGCCGACAAGGCACTTTTCGTGGCATCGCCGGAGGGTCAGGTGCGCATCTCCGCCATGTCCTCCCGTATCGCCATGATGCACTGGGTGGATTTGCTGTTCGCGGCCTATACCGCCCAGTCCTATGCCCAGTCCAAACCCCTGTTAGACAAGACGCTGCTGGCCGGGCGCGAAAAGCGCAGCAGCCAGCGCGATCGCAGCAGAAAGGGATGACGCGTATGTCCACGCAAGTCCATGCATATTTGGCCGGTCTGGCCACCGAGCAGGTGGAGACCCGCACCCTGGCCTTGGACACCCTGTCCGGTACGGAGATCGCGGCCCTGATGAACGCCATGGACGCCGAGGTGACCGCCGCCGTGGCCCAAGCCATCGGGCCCATCGGCCGCGCCATCGAAGCCATTGCGGCCCGCATGGCCCAAGGAGGCCGCCTGATTTATATCGGCGCGGGTACCAGTGGACGGTTGGGGGTGCTGGATGCATCGGAGTGTCCGCCCACCTTTGGGGTGCCGCCTTCCCTGGTGCAGGGGATCATGGCCGGGGGCGATGTGGCGCTGCGCACCGCTGTGGAGGGGGCAGAGGACGACCCGGGAGCGGCGGCGGCGGATCTGGCAGCCCGGGACGTGGGGGCATTGGACACCGTGGTG
>JAVBUS010000143.1:0-3821 GCA_031555125.1 Eubacteriales bacterium
CAAACTGGCATAATCCAACTGTTCGGCAACCTCGCCGGATTGCAGGTCGTGCACCAAAAAGCTGATCACGCCAGTGTCTGGCGGAGAAAAAACCCGAACGCCATTGATGTTTTTTAGGCCGTTATACAAGCGTTGGGACAGCATGAGCTCATGGCCGCGTATCTCTTGCTGATGCGCACGGACAAAGCGCAACCCTACCAGAAGCCCGGCGATGCCAGGCAAGTTTTGTGTGCCGCTTTCTTGCCTGTCCGGCAGATCATCGGGCTGCAGCATGCTTTCCGATGCAGAACCAGTACCGCCCTGTTTTAGGGAGCGGGGCGCTTGGTCCGGCCCAATGTACAAAACACCGGTACCATGGGGACCAAACAGTCCTTTGTGTCCCGGGATTGCCATCATGTCCGCGCCCAGTACGTGGGGCCGAACGTCCAACATGCCCGCACTTTGGGCTGCGTCTACCAAAACGGAAACATGGGCAGCGTGACAGGCACGGGCAATCTGGGCAATGGGCTGCACAGCGCCGGTGACATTGGATACATGGGTCACCACCGCCAAACGCGTGTTGGGTCGAAGGGCTTGTCGCACCTGGTCCGGGGTCACGATCCCTTGGGCATTGGGTTGTAGCATGGTGAGCGCAATGCGCCCCTCCAGCAACAGGCCACTGAGGGGACGCAGCACCGAGTTGTGCTCTAGCACCGTGGTCACCACATGATCCCCCTGCTGTAGGGTGCCATGGATGGCGGTGTTGAGTGCCTCGGTACAGTTGCTGCAGAAGATAAGGCGCGAGGGATCTGGCAATTCCAAAAAGGCGGCCAACTCCTCGCGGCATTGATAAATGACTCGACCGGCGGCCAGGGCTAGCCTGTGGCCCGACCGTCCCGGGTTGGCGCCTATTTTCTCCAGCGCTCCCGCCATGGCCAGGGCAACACCTTGGGGCTTTGGAAAACTGGTTGCCGCATTGTCTAGATAGATCATGGCTCTCCTCCCTGCGAACCTCCGTCACACCCTGTAGGGGGCCGCAGTATAGTATATTATCTGCCGTCCCTTCCATGACGGACAGAAGAGGAGGAGTGAACAATGCCCGAAGTATTTGGCATTGCAGCCTTTCGTTCCAGGCAGCAGGTGCTTCGGTTCGAAGCGGCGCTCAAGCGAGCTGCCATCCGCGTGCAAGTGGTCTCCACGCCGAGAGATGTAGCCGTTGGGTGCGGTCTGTCGGTTCGATTCGAAATGCAGGATGTGGAGCGCGTGATATCGGTGTATTACAAGACCCAGCCAAGCAATCTGATAGGCTTTTATCAGGTGGAGCGTACCGGGTATGGGCGGCCCAACCTGACGCCGATTCTACAACATCGCTCCATGTAATATAAGGGATCAGGAAAGCTGCGTGGACTTTTAGCACGGTACATGCTATGATTTATGCAAAAGATGCTGTGGAAGAGGTGCGGGATCATGGCGATGCGAACGGAGCGGATACTTTCTGAATTGGCACGCCTGTATCCGGACGCTAAGCCGGAGCTTCACTTCTCCAATCCATTCGAAACCCTGATCGCCACCATTCTCTCGGCGCAATGCACCGACCAGAAGGTGAACCAGGCGACACCTGCGCTATTTGCGGCGTATCCGGATGCGGCGGCCATAGCCCTCGCAACCCCAGAGGAAATCGAACCCTACATTCACATTTGCGGAATCTATCGCAACAAGGCGCGGAACATTGTTGCCACCGCAAAGGTCTTGATAGCCGAACATGGCGGCCAAGTACCGGATACCATGGAGGCGCTTACAGCGCTGCCCGGCGTGGGTCGTAAGACCGCCAACGTGGTGTTGTCCAACGCCTTTGGAGTGCCGGCCATCGCTGTGGATACGCATGTGTTTCGCGTATCCAACCGTCTGGGTCTGGCCCATGCAAAGGATGTGGCGAAGACCGAGGAGCAACTGATGCAGGCCATCCCGCGCAAGCAATGGTCCATCGCTCACCACTGGATCATTTTTCACGGCAGACGCGTATGCCACGCCATACGACCTGCCTGCGATCGTTGCACGCTGAATACCTTGTGCGAACATCGTCTGCGGCCCGGTGCGGGCAAGGAAAAAGTCGCACAATAATCGCGATTTGGGCACAAAATGGACCTGCGGAGCTTTTCTGCAGGGCCGTTTTGTGCTATAATAATCGGAATTCCAGAAAAGGATGCGTTCTCAATGCACAAAATACTTTCAAAAACACTCTTAACACCCGACTTAGTGCGCATGACGTTCTTAGCGCCGCGTATCGCCGAAAAAGCGCAACCGGGTCAGTTTCTCGTAGTTCGCGCCGTCGAGGAAGGCGAACGCGTACCCCTGACCATTGCTGCCTCAGATGAAAAAGAGGGCACAATCACCATCATCTTTCAAATGATCGGCGTTTCTACGCGTCAGCTGGGCGCGTTGGAGATAGGACAAGCCCTGGCTTCAGCCACAGGGCCGTTGGGTCAGCCCTCGGACTTTCATGGCGCAAAGCGCGTGGTCTGCGTCGGCGGCGGCGTGGGTACAGCGGTGCTGTTTCCACAGGTCACGGCATTGCACGCCATGGGCGCACAGGTGGATGTCATCGAGGGCGCACGCAGTCAGTCCTACCTGATCCTGCAGGAGGAACTACGGGAGCGGTGCGACCGCCTGCACCTTGTTACCGACGACGGTTCCAGCGGCCGCAAGGGGTTTGTGACCGATGTGCTCCTGGAATTGTTGGAACAAGGGGAGGCATTCGATCTGTGCATCGCCATCGGGCCGCCGGTTATGATGCGTGCCGTCGCGGCACTAACAAAACCGTACGGGCTGCATACCATCGTCAGCCTCAACCCCATCATGCTGGACGGCACCGGCATGTGCGGGTGCTGCCGGGTGCGTGTGGGGGAGGAAACAAAGTACGCTTGCGTTGATGGCCCGGACTTTGACGGGCACCTGGTGGATTTCGACTCGCTGATTCGGCGGTTGCGTGGGTTTGCGGATGAGGAAAAGGTGCTCAACGAGGCGCACCCATGCGGAGGACAGTACCATGGCAGATAAGAACGCGAAAGCCAAAGCGCGGGTGACCATGCGCGAACAGTCCCCGGCACAACGGGTCCAGAATTTTGACGAGGTGGCCCTTGGCTACGATGTCCAAGAAGCAGTGACGGAAGCCAGGCGCTGTTTGCAGTGTAAAAAGCCTTTGTGCGTGGAAGGCTGTCCTGTATCGGTAAGCATCCCCGCGTTCATCGAGGCTGTGGCCCGGGAGGACTTTGCCGCCGCCTATCAGCGGATCAGCGCAACCAATAGCTTGCCAGCGGTGTGCGGTCGGGTTTGCCCCCAGGAAACCCAATGCGAGCAACGTTGCATCCTGCAAAAAACCGGACAGCCTATTGCCATCGGACGACTGGAGCGTTTTGTGGCAGATTGGCACCTTGCGCAAGCCAAGTCAGGACAGGAGACCATGCCCGGTAACGGTAAGCGGATTGCAGTAGTTGGCGCCGGTCCCGCTGGGCTGACCTGTGCGGGCACACTGCGGCAACTTGGATATGACGTGACGGTGTTCGAAGCGTTGCACAAAGCAGGTGGCGTCCTGGCGTATGGCATACCGGAGTTTCGCTTGCCCAAATCATTGGTGGCGGCGGAAGTGGACCAGCTGGTGGCACAGGGCGTACAGCTGGAGCTCAACACCGTCGTCGGGCGTACCGTGTTGGTGGATGATCTGATAGACGAAGGCTATGCGGCGGTATTTGTGGGCAGCGGTGCCGGATTGCCGCAGTTCCTCGGCATCGGGGGAGAGGATCTGTGCGGTGTGTACTCTGCCAACGAGTTTTTGACACGCATCA
>JAVBUS010000076.1:0-9574 GCA_031555125.1 Eubacteriales bacterium
TGAGCAGGTTCAATGTCCCCAGGATGATGGTGTTGCTAAAGGCGCTGAAGAAGCCGGGCATGCCAAACAACTTTTTGAACACGTCCAGCCCCACCCATTTGCTGCCCCAGATACCTTGCAGAATCTTGAAATCCTTGAAGGCGATCTGCAGTCCCAGGATGGGAATGTACTTGAAAATGATCAGGAACGCCACACTGGGGATCAGCAACAGCACCAGGTGCCGGCATCGCCAATACTGGCGCATTGTCGATTCCAGGCCCCCAACCCTGCGGGAGTTGATGGCCTGTGGCGATTGTATGGGATCGGCTCGGTGCATCATGATCTCCTCCTTTGGCTCTGCTGGCGGTCAACCGACGAATCAGGGTTTTACCCGCAGATGGATCACTCGATCCACCGGCGTATAGTCGGTCAGGTAGATGGTGAAGTGCTCCGTGCTCTGGGGATAGGCGCGGTCGCTGCGGTGCAGCGCATTATGGGCACCAAAGCCCGGCGACAGGGTGACGGTTTCTCCCCGGGCGCCGGTGATGTCCACCGCCCCATCAAGCAGCGTCATGCATTCCCCCGCCTTGCCGGTCAAGGCAAAGCTGTCGGCCCGCAAGGCGCACCCAGCCGGACAACCGATCTCTACCCGCAGGGGCAACCGGTCGATGCCCTCGGTGTGGATGCGGACGTCCACGCCGTCCTGCACCAAGGTGGCTTCCACCGTAGTATCCAGTGGCAAGCCCTCCACCCGCCGTCGGGTATTGGGGTTGTCCATGGCCCACCAGTCCGAGGTGTCGGGCTTTTCGGGATAAAAGGGCAGATAGTACCACCCGGCAGCATGGGCCTTCAGCCGATAGCCCCCGGAAATGGCCTCCATGGTGTCGGCCATAAAGTTTCGCTTATCGCATAGATTGGCATAGATTACCATGTACAGCGTCATGCCTTTATATTGAAAATACAGGAAGTTGGCTCGCTCCTCCATCAGCGTCAGCGACAGATCCCCCGCCCGCATACGGGCGATTCGACTGTCCCGGAACAGGCGGTTGTAGTGGGTAAATGGCGCGTCCAGGGGCGCATCGGCCCCAAAGCCATCCAACTCCGGATACAGCAGCAACCATTCCACGCCGCCCGGCATCTTGCCCTTGGCCCGACTGGAGCGCCAAATCCACTCCGCCATGGCCCCCAGCTTGGGTTCCTTCAGGAAGAAGCCCACCAGCAGGAACAGATCGTAGTAGCTTTCCGTGTATACTTTGTGGCCATAGTCCTGGCGGGTTGAGTTGTTGGTGAACACAGAATCGTCGGGGTCGATGTAATGGTACATCATCTCCAGATTGGCCCGGGCTGCCTGCAGGAAGGTTGCATCTTGGGTGGCTAGGTACAGACGAATCATCTGGTCGTCGTTCACCTGATTGTAGTTTCCGGCAGAGCGCTCCGCAAACTCGCCGTCGCGGTTGATGTCCAACCCTTCGTTCAGGTATTGCCGCGCACGATCCGCCAGGGACTCCCGACCGGTGATCTGGGCGCAGTGGAACAGGCACGAAGCAATGGCCCAACGGTGGTTGGGGGTATGAAATCCCCCGGCGGCGATGCCGTCGGCGCAAGAATCGATCAGGCGGTACACGGGGGCCTCCAGCCACCGGGTCTGGGGCACAGCCCGCTTTTTAAGCAACCACCAGCCGTTGAGCACGCAGTTGATCATAAAGGCGGTATCCGGCGGGGAAGCAAAATTGCAGCCGGACAGATCAAAACAGCCGTCGGGGCGCTGGTGCGCATCCATGTAACACAGGGTGGCTTTCAGCGCCTCCGCCACGGCCTCGGACAGATAGTGCCTGCTCTCCTGACAGATGTATCCCCACATCAGGCGGCTGAGGCAAAAGCCCGACATGCGTGGTTCCACGTGGTCGTTAGGCAGCAAAAAGCCGCCATAGCGCTCACCCGCCTGGAGCACTTGGGTGCGCAGCAGCCCATCGATGTCCCCATCCAAGGCCGCCACCATCTCTTGCAAATGCAGTGCCATGTTCCCGTCTCCTCTCAACCATCCATCACGGCTGCTCCCAAAGGGTTACATTCTCCTTGCGATACTGGGAGGGCGAAATACCGCAGTGCTTGTGAAATACCCTATTGAACTGTGCAAAGCTCTTGAAACCGCAGGCCTGGGCGATCTGGGTGATGTGCTCCCGGGAGAACATCAACGCTTGCTGCGCGTTGCGGATGCGGGTATGCTGGATGTAATCCGTCAGGGTGAACTGAGTGACTTCCTTGAACTTGTGGCTTAAGTAGTAATCGCTTAAGTAGAACTGTTTGGCCAACCCGCTCAGGCCCAAGGGCTCGTCAAAGTGAGCGCTGATGTAGGCGCAGATGTCGTAGATCTTGTCGGTGAGCGCGCCCAAAGTGGAAACGGGTTTATACTGATTGCGGGCACGATTGTTGTACAGCACCGTCAAAAAGTCCACAATCATCTGAAATGTCGTCAGTCCCTGGATGGAGGAAGCCGCACGATCGCTGAGGTAGATCCGGTTCAGTGCGCTGATCAGGCTTTGCAATGCCGCGCCGCTAAAGCGGAATATAGGCACCTGTTCATCAAACAGGCTAAGGAGTTGCTTATACTCCGGCAGGTAATGGAAGAAGGGCTCCGGCAAAGAAAATGTGATGATCAGCCGCTTCTTGGGCAGGCCTACGGGGTACTGCGTCTTGTGCAGCAAACCCGGGGGCAGGCAAACGATATCATAGAGCGACAGGGTGTATAGTTGGCCCTCGATGATGTGCGAAGCCTCGTCATCCAGCAGAATAAATATCTCATAAAAGCCGTGGAAGTGCTGAAACTCCATATTGACACTATGGCTGCGCTCATCGTAATCGAAGCAGTAGAAAAAGGGCTCCTTCGGATCGCCCATCCGGATCATGTGCTTGCCTTCGTACAGCGGTACCTGCTCCTGCATCGCACCCGCCTCTTTCTTGGTCGATTACACCGCGCAGCTTCGGTCTTGGACGGGCTGCTGGGCCGCCTCCATCGCATCGATGACCGCCAGCAGCTCACCGGGGGTATGGATCACAAACTCCGGTGTCTCCTCCGCATTGGCCGGGATCATGTGATACCGTGGTGACCAATCCAACAACACCGAGCGGATACCAAACCGATTGGCCCCGGCGATGTCCTTGCGCACATTGTTGCCCACCATCACGATGCGGGATTTATCGACATCGGTAAGGCCCAGTGCATCCATGGCGGTTTGGAACATGGCGGCGTCCGGCTTTTGCACCCCCACATCCGAGGAGATGCTGCGAGCCGCAAAACAATGGGACAAGCCGTGCTGGCTGTACATGTTGTCAAAGGATGCCCGCTCTCCGTCGGCCACCAGGGCGATGGTGTACCCTGCGCGATGCAAGGCGCACAGGGTCTCCTTGGCGCCGTCGATGAGTTGGGCAGTATGTACGATGCGGTCGGCACCCCGGCGCTCCGTCCCCTCGTCGATCAGGGTATCGCCGCTGTCCATGAACACGATCGTGCGCTTGCATCCGGCGAGCATCCGCTGGGTCTGGGCCAGGAACAGCATCCCCATGGCCTGGCCCTAGGGCATGGGCATGATCCTGATCCGCTTATAAAACTCCAAACTATCCCGGCCCATGGGGGTACCATAGGACACCTGCTGCAGCACGCCCTCGCTGTCGATCAGGGACAGCACCGGCGTCAGCGCCTTCATGGCCGCGCTGCGGTATTCGTCACCCAGGACGCCCTGTTCCACCCCCAACAGCAATCCGTAGGCGATCCCACATGTGGCGCTGGCCTCTGCATAGGAGGAGGGGTCATCCAGCAGCGTATGCCACATGCCGTCGGCGCCCTGACAATCCAGCAATGCCTCGGCTTGGCGGGCATAAGCCGCCAACAGGAACCGCCGAACGGCGGGCAGGGGTGTTGCGATGCGCAGATATTCCGGAATGGCGGCGGTGATCCAGGCGTTGCCGCGTCCCCAGCGCGCATTGACAAAGTGATGGTTCCCGTCGAATGTCCAGCCGTGAAACCATAATCCGCTCTGCCGATCGGTCAGGTACTTAATGTGTACCAGGAACTGATACTCGGCCTCCTGCTTCCAGGTATCCACCTGCAGAACGCGCCCGGCGTTGGCCAGGAACAACACCGCCATGAACAAGGTATCGTCCCACAGTTCCTCCCGGTTCTCCGTATCGCTGGTCAAATGCTGAAAGCCACCCTCCCGGGTGCGCGGCATATCCTTGAGGAGAAATTCCGCCCATTCCCGAATCACCGCTTGGTAGACGGGGTTGCCGGTGCGCTCGTACACAAAGGACAGCGCCAGCATAGGCGCAGCGGTGTTGACGTTCTTGGCGGGCAGCCCCTCGGCCAGCCGCTCGTCATAAAAGCGCACCAGCATGTCGAGGTAGCTTTGTTCCCCGGTGGATTCGTACTGCTTCCACAAACCAAATAACCCGACACCCTGGGGCCATTCCCAATAGCGATAGCGGGATATATCATCGCCTTGCAGGTTGTTGGCGCTCATGTTGTGCAGAAAGGTGGCGTCCTCTTGGTACAGCACTGTCTGGAAGGCCGACACCAGCCGAGCCAATGCGCCGGACAGTTGCGGTATCTTTTCGTCACACATATTGTCTCTCTCCATCGCTAAGGGACGCGCAAAAGGGTACACAAAATACACCAAATGCGCCTCCGTCAATAATTTGACCAGATTGCATACTTCATCTATGGCTATTTTAACAAAGCAAAACACAAAAGTCTACGCATAAGTTGCTATAATCAGTGCAAAACATTGCACATTTTGCTTTTCGAGACACAAAGCAAAATGTGCAACAGCGGTTATTCTATGGTAACACCGCGCAAGGGAGAGTCGTTAGCCACGCGAGAGATTTTCGCGCTGCTCGATATGCCTGCAGGAAGCCGTGGCAGCGCCAAGTCGACCGGAAGCACGACACAGAGCAGCACAAAAAGATCCGTGTGGACGACTGCTCGATTTGCGCGGTGTTGCCCTATAGATAGTACCAGTTCACCCGATCCTCGTCCTGTAGCAGGGGCCGGTTCGTGTGGCCGTCTTCCAACAACCGTTCTATATAGGCCGCCAGATCCTGCAGGGTGTGGAAATCTTGCACGTCCTCGTCGTGGATGGTCACGCAGAACCGCTGCTCACACGCCATCACCAACTTGGCCACATCCAGGGGCGCGATCTGCTCGTTGCCCACCAGGGCCATCCCCGGCATCCTGTCCACGGGGCCTTCCCCCAGGATCTCCGCCAAAAGCGCTGCGACTTCAGCAAACATGGGCCTCCTCCTTTCCGCCGGGCAATACGGAACTCGCCGCCCCTTGATGCAATACTGTCAGCCGATGCAGCGCCCGGCTGCAAGCCACGTATAGCATCTGCCGATCCTCCGCCGTATCGGCGTAGTGCAACGCATCGGCATCGAGCACCAGCACCGCGTCAAACTCCAATCCTTTGGCCAGGTAAACCGGCAAAAGCAGCACCCCTTGCAGTGCGGCCCCCTGATCCTCCTCCACCAAGCGCAAGGTGAGGGATGCCCGCAGCCGCGCATGCCAGATCCGCGCTTCCTGCGCACTCTTGCACAACAGGGCAATGGAAGCGTATCCCAAGGTCTGGCACCGGGAAACCTCCGCCAGGATCGCTGTCTGCAGTTCGGCATCCCCCTGGGCAGCGATGACCTCCGGCGCATCACCGGAGCGGTTAAAGCTTTCCGCCGCCACCTCTCCGGCCAACAGCGCCTCGCTAAAGCGAAGGATCTCCTGGGTGCAACGGAAGCTCTTGGCCATGGTCACTTGCACAGCGGAAGGCTTTGCCAGGATGTCCGCAATCCGGTCGTACAGCGCCGGATCCGATGCCTGGCCTATGCGTTGATGCACATCCCCCAGCATGGTAAAGTGGGCCTGGGGAAACAGTTCCCGCCACAGGATGGCATGGATGGGCGCATAGTCCTGCACCTCGTCCACCACCACTTGTTTCAAGTCGCGATACTGGCGGTTGCCGTGGAGGTACACATGCAACAACGCCAACGCGGCACCGTCCTCGTAAGCGATCCGCCCCTCTTGCATGCCTTCCAGCGTGTCCCCTAGGATCTCCTCTATGTCTGTGGGCAGAACCGTATCCGGGGCCAATCGTTTGAGGAGGGCGGCATCTGCGCACAGGGCGCGATACAGACCATAAGCATCCAACTGTGTCCAGCTTCGCAGCGCCTTGATGACCTGACCGCTCTCCTGAATGGAGAGCATGCGTGCCACGGCGGCGGTGTCCTGGGCCTCTTCCGCGAGGGCCTGCTCCGCCGTAAGCTGCGCCAAGCGCTGGGGTTTACGGGCGTGCATGGCCTCCCGTACGCCGTGCACCAACCGGCGCAAGCGCACACTGATGGGTAGTGTGGCTTCCTCGGCCGTGACCCGGGCTTTGGCAGCTTCCCGGGTCAGCAGGCAATCCCCCGCATACCACACATCCTGATACTCCACGCCCTCCTGTGCCAACTGCCCAACGTAACGCCGCAGGATTTCCGCAAAGGTGGCCGAGGTTTTGAAGGCCAGTGCGCAGGCCTGCCGTTCCCGCAGCCGTGCATCGGACTGTGCCATGCGTTGTTCCAGGTAACCATTGCGGCTCTGTAGCCGGGCGCCGGGAAACAGGCCCTCGTACACCTCTTCCATGGTGAGTGTCTCCACGTTCTGCTCCCCCAGTTCCGGCAATACCCGGGCCACATAATGGGCGAACAGGGCGTTGGGCGACAGGATGGCGATATGCCGCGCCGTCAAGTGGGACCCAAGTCCCTGGTACATCAGGTATGCCACCCGATGTAGCGCCACAGAGGTCTTGCCGCTGCCTGCTACCCCCTGTACCATCACCAGCTGATGCTGCACATCCCGGATGATACGATCCTGATCCGCCTGAATGGTTTCCACAATGGTCTTCATGTGGGGGGATGCGTTCTGGGATAAGGCCCGGCGCAAAAACTCGTCGGCAATCTGCACGTCGGCATCAAAGTAATAGTGGAGCGCCCCCTGGCGAATCTCATATTGGCGCTTGCCGCTGACCTCGCCATGCACGGTGCCGCCAGGCGCCTGATAAGACACCGGCCCCAGCCCATGGCGATAAAACACGCTGGACACCGGCGCGCGCCAGTCATATACATAGGCCATGCCAAAGTCTTTGCTGATCAGGGATCCGCGGCCGATATAGACCGCCTCCACCTCGCTTTCACCGGCGAAGCGCATCATCACCCGGGCAAAGTAGGGGGTATCCAGCATCCGCTGATAAGTCAAGGCCCGCCGGACCTCGCCATCGTAGTCACCCACTTCCTCCTCCAGCACCTGGGTGGCTTGGCTCTGTTCCACCAGATCGTGAAAGCCTTGCGCCGAGTACAGATCCCCCATATCGTCGGTCATGTTGCGATCCAGCATCGCCTGCCGGGCGGCGGCCACCAGCGCCTCCTTGCCTTGCAGGTTCGCCTGGACATCGGCCAGCTGCTCCGCCACCACACCCCGCACCATGTCCAGGTGCGCGACCTCCAGGGCAAATTCCGGTCCACGCTGCTCCATGCACCCACTCCCCTCTGTTATACTACCCCTCATTTAATTTGACGCACAGATCGCGGATCTTTTGCCGTCTATCGTTTTCGCCTCAGTCAGCGTAGCTGCCGGCTACGCCTCCTTCGGGCTCCTAGCCAGGCGACAAAACCCTGGCGATCTATTGCGCGAAATCATGCGAGGACTAGGGTAACAACCTCCTTATGTTCTACCATGGGCTGGCGGAGAATACCAGTCTTGTTCTTTGGGCGCGAGTATGCTACAATAAAGATGCCAAAAGGGAATGCCTCCAGCCACGTATGGGCCGGAGGCATTTTTATGTCCGATCATCACCGATAGGTGGGCGGCAGCGTCAGCTTGTGGGCACTGCGACTATGGTACCGCTGGATCACCGTTAGCTCCTGATCGCTCACGTTCTCGCCGCGCAGGTGCGCATCCACCGCCGCATAGGAGACACCCATCTCCAACTCGTCGGTCTGCCCTTCGCACAGGCCCGCCGAGGGTGCTTTATCGATGATGGAAGCGGGCGCCTTCAGGTAACGCAGCATGGCATAGATCTCCGTAACAGTCAGATCCGAGATGGGGTTGAAGTCAAAGGCCCCATCGCCCCACTTGGTAAAGTAGCCCATGTACCGCTCGCTACGGTTGCCGGTGCCTACCACCAGTCGGTTTTCCTGGGCGGCGATGGCGTACAGGGTGGTCATGCGCAGGCGGGGCGGAATGTTGTTGGCGGCGGCATCCACGCTGTCCAAGGGTTTGCCCAAGGCCGTCAACATGGCCTCCTTTGCCACCGTCAGATCCACCACCCGGGTTTCGATGCCATACTGCCGGGCCAATTCCTCGGCATCCTGGCGGTCGGAACCATAGTTTTGTTTGGAGCCGCAGGGCATGATGACGCCCAGAGCATTCACCCCTGCCAGGGTGCACAGGATGCCTACCAGGGCGCAGTCCTTGCCGCCGCTATTGCCAAATACCACGCCGTTTGCCCCGGCCCGGTTCACCATGTCCCGGATGAAGGCAGTCCGTCCCGCAATCTCTTGTGCCATGTCCAGCATACGCGATTCCTCCCTATGTCCTTTGGATCACACGTCGTCAGCCCGCAGCATAAACAGCGGCAGGGGCAACAGCGGGTGGGCTGCCGGCATGGACTCCAGACTGAACAGCCGCCTTAACGCCTCCAAGCGGGTCAGGTGCCAGTCCGCCGACGCATCGGTAGATGTCACGGTGCCCACACCATCCTTGGCGCTGATCATCAGGTTGCAGGGCTCCCCTTCGATGGCCACTGTCAGCGCGGCGTCGGGAAGCCTGCGTTGCTGCCCCGCCAGGGTCAGCATGGCCTGGAGCACGCGGGGATAATCCAGCACAGCAAAGTTGCGGCTGTGGTTCCAGCGGACGGTCTCGCACACCGCGGTAAACCCAGGCATGGCTTGGGTCTGGTCCGGGTGGACCGTCACCTTTATATTGCCCGGGCCAAATTGTTGGGCACGATAGAAAGCCGACGTCACCTGGGGTAACTGACCAAGGTTCTCCACGTAGCACTCGGAGATGGTGCGCTCGCCGGGAACTGCGCACAGATAGCCCACCGGTCGCTCCCTGTGGAACACCGCATAAGGCTCACCGCCAAAGGACAGACACTGCTCCGCAAAGCGATCCGAGGGGCGCACCGCGTGGAAGTACCGCGCATCGTGCACCGCCGATACGGCACGAAGTACCGATGCATCGACCTGCCCCAGGGGCGCGAATGTATAGCCCTCGCCAGGGTCCGCCATGGCCTTGATATTGTCGGCATTGAATTTGATCTCCATAGTGAAACCGGTGCGGGTGAAGCCGTAGTACTCGTACCGCTGCCGATGGCCGCCCAGGTAAGCGAAGTGTATCCCATTGGCGGCGCCATCCTCCATGGCTTGCCGCATCAAGGCCTGCATGTAACCCTTGCCCCGGTGATAGGGGTTGACACTGACCGTGCCGATCCCCAGCGCATGAAGCCGCTGTTCCCCCGCCATAAAATCTTGGGGAAATGCGCCCACCATGGCCACAATGCGCCCATGCTCCTTC
>JAVBUS010000238.1:0-9583 GCA_031555125.1 Eubacteriales bacterium
AAGGAGTGCATCGCCATGGAACGCACCGCTGCGCCTTTGCGCAAACACGACCTGATCCGCTGCAACATCGATGGATTCGGCATGGATGCCGAAGGGGTCTGCCACGTGGGGGAAGACGGGTTGGCGGTGTTCGTGCCCGGCGCGATCCCCGGGGAAGACGCCATGGTGCGCATCGTCAAGGTGGAAAAACGGCACGCCTTCGGCCGGGTGGAGGAACTGCTGGTTCCCTCGCCGGACCGGGCGTTCCCGCCCTGCCCTGTGTATAAGCGCTGCGGCGGGTGCGTGGCCCAGCACATGACTTATGCCCGCACCCTGGCCTTTAAGCGGGATCAGGTGCGGGATTGTTTGCAGCGCATCGGCGGGATCACGGTGGATGTGCCGCCGGTACTGGGGGCCAAGGAGCCCTGGCATTGCCGCAACAAGGCTTCCTTTCCCGTGGTCGGCACGCCGGATGCGCCGAAGATCGGCTTCTATGCTTCCCGCAGTCATGAGGTGGTTGACTCCCCTACGGGCTGTCTGGTGCAAGATCAGGCCTCCGACGCGGCCATATCCACGGTACGGGCCTGGATGACCAGGCAGCACATCGCCCCCTATGAGGAGAGCACCCACAGCGGACTCCTGCGCCACGTGATGACCCGTACCATGCGCAGCGGCGCTGTGATGGTGGTGCTGGTGTGTCGTACCGCCACCCTGCCCCATGCCGACGCCCTGGTGGCCGCGCTGCGGGCGCAGGTGCCGGGTTTGGCCTCTGTGATGGTCAATGTGAACGACCGCCGCACCAACGTGATCCTGGGCACACAGTTGGTGCCCCTGTGGGGTGCGGAAGCATTGGAAGAAACCTTGCATGGGCTACGGTTTCGGGTATCGGCCCATTCGTTTTTTCAGGTGAATACCGCCCAGGCCGAGGTGCTGTATCAGCGGGTGCTGGAAGACGCGGCCTTGACCGGGCGGGAGTTGGTGGTGGATGCCTATTGCGGAGCGGGTACCATCTCCCTGCTGTTGGCGCAGCAAGCCGCCCGGGTGATCGGCATGGAGATCGTGCCCCAAGCCGTGGCGGATGCCCGGCACAATGCCCAGATCAACGACATCGGCCACGCGGAGTTTTTGCTGGGGGCGGCGGAAGAACTGCTGCCCAAGCTGGTGGCGGACGGGCTGACCCCCGATGTGGTGGTAGTGGATCCTCCGCGAAAGGGCTGCGACTCGGCACTGTTGCACGCCATCGTACAGGCTGCGCCAAAACGGGTGGTCTATGTCTCCTGCAATCCCGCCACCCTGGCACGGGACGCGGCCATCTTGGCGGCAGGCGGGTACATGATCACCCGTGTGCAAAGTGTGGACATGTTCTGTTGGGCCGGGGACGTGGAGACGGTGCTGCTGTTGACGCAAGCTGCCAAAAAGGTCGTGGCGGGCTGAAGTAACACCGCAGCAGGAGCGTAGTTGGCCACGCGAGGGATTTTTGCGCTGCATGAGGAGCCTGTTGGAAGCCGTGACGGCGCCAAGGCGGCCGAAAGCGCGACATGGAGCGGCACGAAAAGATCCGTGCGGACAACTGCTTGATTTGCGCGGCGTTGCCCTAAGCGCTAACGCCCTCCCTCCATCCACCGGGTACGTCACTTTCGTATCAGTTGCTCCGGATGTACTCCGGGCTGTGCGCTGCGGCAAAACAGGTCGAACCATTGGGGCAACTGGCGCCCATATTCCAGCAGAGGCCAGGCCAGGAATGTGGCTTCCCGGGCATCGGGCCACCCCTCTCCGTGCGGCTGGGCGTTCAGGGCCCGCTGCATGGCCACGGCGGCCTGCTTGCCCAGGCCCAAGGCTTGGGCATACAATAGAATCCGTTCCCACTGGGCGATGGTTTGTATGCTGTGCACATCGCCCTTGTGGATCTTGGCCTGCAGGTTTTTCCAACGCGCCACCTCTTGGGCGGCCGCAGGGGTGCGGCGACGCATGCGCAGGGCATAGGCCACCAATAACACCCCGGCACCCAGGCCGCAGTATGCCAAGGGCGCCGCCATGGTCCGGGCCACGATGACGGAGGCAATGGCCATGATGCCACCAATAGCCGCCAGGATCTCCCGATAGGGCGAGAGCGTTTCAAACCAGGGCCGCTGGGCAATCTGCTCGTTGACCAGGCGCTTCCACACACGGAAGTCCCGACCAAGAGGATCCCGGGTGCCGTTGCGGATGGCCCCCAGGGACACGGACTGCCCATCACCCAATGTATCGATGAACCAGTGTATTAAGAAGAACTCCCCATCTAACAGCGTATCCCGGGGGGCAGGTCGACGGGCGATGCGCACTTGATCCATGGTGTGTTGGCTGAGGGGCAGTCCGGCAGGGGGCGGCACCAGCGCCAGGTGATTGCGATGGATCAGGTGCAGCAACATGGCCACCACGTCCCGCTTGCGTACCCCTCCGGCTAAGGGTATCAGGGTGGATAGCTCCGCCGGGGCGGTGATGCCCAACGTGCCCCTTTCCGCTGCGACACGGGGCACCCGGGGATCGCGATCCACCCGCAGGTAATACCACGCGCCCAAAGCCAGCATCAGCAGTAGGCACCCGCCGCCCCAGCTTATGCCCCACAGCAGGGTGTGCCGCGTGTCGGCCTGCCGTTCGGCCCGCAGGTTCGCCAGGGGTGGCCCCGCCTGGGGTGTCACATACACCAACAGTTCCGGTGCGAAGTCCAACTGTACCTGGGCCCGCGCCCCGGCACGCACATTTTGGGCGCTTATCTGGATGCCGTCGGTGGTACGATTCCAGACAGCAGCCTTTGGGGCGCGGATCACGTCGATATCCAGCCGCCCCTCCTGCCGGATGGGCAGGGACAGGCGCATGGACCAACGGGCGATGGGCACTTCCCATCCGTTGCTGCCCAACAGGTCCCACGTCAGGGTGCCCGCGTCACTGTAGCGTTGGGTCAAACCCCGCAGGGTATAGCGATACGTAACATACACGGTGCCTCCGCCATCGGGAAACTGGTGAAACAGGGACAACACCGTCCGGGTTGCATCGGCTTGTTCCATCACAAAGGTGCCATTTTGGCCCAGCTGCCCCTGGGTCTGTTGCGCAAAATAGGTTGTCTCTCCCCGGGCAGGGCGGGCGGAGACGGACACATCGGTGACCTCCGGCGCTTCCAGCACATGGGTGAGGTTGCGCACCCGGGGCGAAAGGGTATATTCGATCTGCTCGGTGACGGCCAGACCACCGTCGGCCTGCAGCTGCGCATGCATCTGCACCCCGGCAATCGGCGTTTTGTTTGTCCCACAGCCGCTCAAAAAGCAAAGCAGCGCGGCCATGCCCAGGATTGCCCCCCAGCGTGCCACGCGCCTTTTCATGTTCATCGCCCCTTTTGTATACTGTCCGCCTACAGCGGCAACCGAATGCAGGCCCGCTGGCGCTTGCGTGACACCATCATCACGATGGCGCCCACCACCATACACAGGTAGTAGGTGATAAAACGCCATAGCAGCAACGCCACCAGCAAATCTTCCGACACAAAGAATAACGAAAACAAGAGCACAAATGATCCCTCCGCCCCACCGGAACCCCCGGGAAGGGGCACAAAGGCAGAAGCCATGGACACAAATGCCACTGCGGACAGGATGTGCACAATGCCGGCATCCTGATAGCCAAAGGCACGATAGATCATGTACGGCACCATGTAGATGGCCAACAGCTGGATCAGGGTCAGCACATTCGCCAACAGCAGCGCCCACTTCTTTTTTTCAAACCGCAAGGTGCTCTCATGAAAGATGTCTACCTGGGTCAGCACCTTTTCCCGTACGCCCTCCACATCGCGAACAATCCGTAGCGAACGGAGAATCTTCATCACGCCACGGATCATTTTGCTGGTGATTCGCGGGGAGATGGACACCAGCAACATGCCACCAGTGACTATCAGGTTGATGGTAAACCCGATGATGGCCAGCCACCCAAAGGCCGCGATCCTCTCCCGGAACATGGCATAGCTGTTGATAACCGCCGCCAGAGCAAACAGCATGACGCACAGCTGATAGGCGATGGACTTGAGGGTTAGCACCGATGCGCCGCCCCCCGTATCCAGACCATCCCGCTGCATGTAGATCAGCTGAACGGGTTGTCCGCCGCTGGCGAAGGGCGTCAGGGCGCTATACAGCTGCCCGATCATGGCGGTGCGCATGCTGCTGCGAAAGGGCACGCCCCGGTAGAGGCATCCGGTCAGCAGATGGAGCACCGCGCCCTCCAGCAGCCAGTAAATCCCCATGCAGCCGACGGCCAATAGCGTCCAATTGGAGTGGAGTGACCCCCAGCGCGCCAACAGCCCATCCACGCCGCGGTTCCCTACCACGACGATAAGCAGCAGCGAGGCCGTCACCGCCAAAGAGATTAAGTTAAACAGTTTCCAGCCATGCTTGCTGGGCTGTGGCTTGTGTTTGCTTTTCAAAAAGACCTCCCGTTCCGCTGCGCAGCGGAGGATCCGCTTCTTCCCCGTCCATCATACCCTATGCGCCATGGCGGCGTCCAAAAACACGGCTGAGAATTCCATGAAAAATTCATGAGAATACGGTGGCCCGATGTGGGGCTTGCTATTCCTAAGGTAACACCGCACAAAGGAGAGTAGCTGGCCACGCGAGAGACTTTCGCGCCGCTCGAGGAGCCTGTAGGAAGCCGTGGAAGCGCCACGGCGACCGGAAGCGCGACACAGAGCAGCACGAAAAGATCCCTGTGGACGACTGCCCGATTTGCGCGGTGTTGCCCTAAGGCACCAACAAAGGATCCAACTGTTCCGGGTGGGTAAACAGCATGCCCCGGATACCCAATGTCGCCGCGCCGTCGATGTTGTCCTGCCGGTCGTCGATGAACAGCGTGCGCTCCGCCGTCAGCCCAAAGCGATGGAGCAACAGCAAATAGATGGCGGGATCCGGCTTGACCACCCGATGCTCGCCGGAAATGAGCAGCCCGTCGAAAATATCGAAAAAGGGATACTGGGCCCGGGTTTTCGCAAAGTACCCGTCCCCAAAATTGGATAGCACGTACAGCTTGTAGCCTGCCTGCTTTAAGCCCTGCAGCCGCGCCACCGATCCCTCGATGGGCAGACATACCGTCTCGTACAGCTTGAACACCGCAGGGATGTACCGGGCGACGTCCGGCGCTTCCTGGGCCATGCGAGCTTGTATCTCCGCCGGTGTAAGCACGCTGCGGTCCACCTCCAGCCAATGGGGCGAACAAAAGACGGCCTCGTGCAGGCGGGTCGCTAAAGGATTGTCATACTGCCCACGCAGTGCGCTGAGCGGATCGAACCGCAGCAGCACATTGCCCACGTCAAAGACCAGCGCATCCAGGTCCGTGCGTTTTTGCATAGCGGATTCCTTTCCTATGGCATAGCGGTTGAGCCTATCGTTTAGTATACCATGGAAGCCCGGGGGCTTGCAATTCTGTGTTTCATTGGGGTACACTAAGGGCATGAAAAGCACACAGTGATGCGGAGGATCTATGGATCTGTTCGATATTCTGGGCCCGGTGATGGTGGGCCCTTCCAGTTCCCACACGGCCGGCGCGGTGCGAATCGGCTGGATGGCCCGCACCCTGTTATCAGAGCCCCCGGCGCGGGCGGAGATCCTGCTCCACGGCTCCTTTGCGGCCACCGGGGCCGGCCACGGGACGGATCGGGCGTTGGTGGCGGGCCTGCTGGGCATGCTGCCCGATGACCCGCGGATTGCCGAGGCCTTTCCGTTGGCCAGAGAGGCCGGGCTGGCCTATACCCTGGGCACCGTTCGCCTGCGGGAGGCGCACCCCAACACGGCGTTGATCCGTCTTACCGGCGTCCGGGGCAGCCAACTGGAGATGGAGGCGGCCTCCCTGGGCGGCGGACGTATCCGGGTGACACGATTGGACGGCTTGGCGGTTACCTTTACCGGGGAACCACGCACCCTGATCGTATACCACCTGGACCGGCCCGGACAGGTGGCCGACGTGGCGGGGCTACTGGCCGGCGAGCGGGTCAACATCGCCTCCATGCAGCTCTATCGCGGGGCACGGGGCGGCCGGGCCATCATGGTGTTGCACACGGACCAGGAGGTGCGCCCTCACACCTTGGATACCTTACGAGCCCATGACGCGGTGGACAAAGTCATTTATCTGGCGACGGACCGATAAGGCCGCGCCCGCAGGAGGAGCACCATCATGGCGTATACCGCTTTTGCCGATATGTTGCGCGATGTACAGGCCCAGGGGGAACCTTTGTGGCGGGTCATTCAGCGAATGGATATGGACGACCGACAGGCCGCGGAGTCCGACAGTATAGGGCGCATGGCCGCACTATATACGGCCATGTGCACCGCCCGGGATGGTTACCGGGCCGAGGACCGCTCCGCCAGCGGACTGGTAGGGGGCGACGGTGCGCGAATGGCCGCCTGGACAGCCCAAGGAAGGACCCTGTGCGGGCCCTTTTATGGCCAGGTGGTGTCCCTTGCCCTACAGATGGGGGAGTGCAACGCCTGCATGCGCCGCATCGTGGCCGCCCCCACTGCTGGGGCCTGCGGCGTACTGCCCGCAGTGCTGTTGCCGTACCAGACGCTGGAAGGCGCGTCGGAGGAGGACATGCTTCGTGCCCTGTACGTAGCGGCAGGGGTTGGTCAGGTCATCGCCTCCCGGGCTTGCATCGCCGGGGCCGAAGGCGGCTGCCAGGCCGAGATCGGCAGCGCAGCGGGGATGGCGGCGGCGGCGCTGGTCTGCCTGCGTGGCGGCGATGCGGAGGCGGCGCTTCACGCCTGTGCCCTGGCGCTTAAGGGATTGATGGGGCTGGTCTGCGACCCGGTGGGCGGCTTGGTGGAAGTGCCTTGCGTCAAACGCAACGCTATGGGCGCTACCTGCGCCCTGACCGCCGCCGAGATGGCCCTGTGCGGCATCCGCAGTGCCGTGCCGCCGGACGAGGTGGTGGACGCCATGCGGGAAGTGGGCGACAAGATGCATGCCTCCCTGCGGGAGACCGGGGAGGGCGGATTGGCGGCCACCCCAACGGGACGGCGCGTGGCCGATGTCCTGGGCAGACAAGCCTGATTTTGGTACTCCCCCGCGAATCATCGCATAGGTTGAGGTTGCACGAAGGCTGTGCGACCTTTTTTTGACTATGCGGAAAAATGGCTTGACAGCGTACAGCGGGCGTGATAACATCAAATCATCATATGAGCAATCGTTCATATATTCAACATCGAAAGAGGGCATCCGCATGACACACAAGGTCGAAGGTCACTGCGCCTGCTGTGCGCAAGATGGGCGTCATCTCGCCGCCGGGGCCCACAGCCATGGCGGACACAAGGATCAAGATAGCCGTGAGCACGATCATCAAGACGGTTGCTCCTGCGGTCACGAGCATGGCCAAGACGGTTGCTCCTGCGATCACGAGCATGGCCAAGATGATGGCTGCGGCTGTGGGCACGTGCACGGCCAAGACGATGGCTGCGGCTGTGGGCACGTGCATGGCCAAGACGATGGCTGCGGCTGTGGCCACGAGCATGGCAAAGACGGTTGCTCCTGCGGCCACGAGCACGGCCAAGACGATGGCTGCGGCTGTGGGCACGTGCATGGGCGCACCCGGGACGCCGGGGAGCAACGGGTGGCCTTGGTGCGGTTGGCGCTGACGGTGCTGTGCGCGGTTGGTGGGTATCTGGTACCGGGTTTGGTCGGCACACTGGCCTACTTTGTCGCCTACCTGGTCGCGGGCTATGACGTGCTGCTGCGGGCCTTGCAGAACATCCGCAAAGGCCGGATCTTTGACGAAAACTTTTTGATGGCGGTGGCATCCTTGAGCGCGCTGCTGCTGGGAGAGCACGCCGAAGCTGTGGCGGTCATGCTATTCTACCAAATCGGCGAGGCTTTTCAGGACCGCGCCATCGGCAAGTCCCGTACATCCATTGCCTCCCTGTTGGACATCCGGCCCGAGGCCGCCAACGTGGTAGTGGGCGACGAAGTGATCACCCGCAAGCCCACAGAGGTGGCCGTAGGAGACATTATACAGGTAAAGCCCGGCGAACGCATTCCGCTGGACGGCGTGGTGCTACAGGGACACGCCACGCTGGACACATCGGCCCTGACCGGGGAATCCTTACCCCGGGAGGTAACACCCGGCGAGGATGTGCTCAGCGGTTGCATCAATCGCGACGGACTGCTGACCCTTCGCGTCACCAGGGCCTATGGGGAGTCCACGGTGAGCAAGATCCTGGACATGGTGCAAAACGCCAGCGAAAAAAAGACGCGCACCGAGCAATTCATTACGCGCTTTGCCCGGGTATACACGCCCATCGTGGTACTGGGCGCCGTGCTGCTTTCGGTGATCCCGCCGCTTGTTCTCCCTGGTGCACAGTTCGCGGATTGGCTCCATCGCGGTCTGACCTTCCTGGTGGTATCCTGCCCCTGTGCCCTGGTCATCTCGGTGCCGCTGGGGTACTTTGGCGGTATCGGCGCCGCCTCCCGCGCGGGGATTCTGTGCAAGGGAAGCGATGCCTTGGACGCCCTGTGCGATCTGCGCACCCTGGTGCTGGATAAGACCGGCACCCTCACCCAGGGCAAGTTTTCACTTACCAAGCAGCTCCCGGCCCCCGGTGTGGCGGCCCAAGATCTGCTTTTGACCGCCGCCACAGCGGAGCAGATCAGCAATCACCCCATCGCGGAATCGGTACGGTTGGCAGCATCGGATCTGGGTCCCCTGCCCGCCGTGGCAGATGCCCAGGAGATTACCGGCCATGGCGTACGGGTCACCTCCGGCGACCACGTGCTGCTAGCCGGGAACGAAAAGCTGCTGGCCCGGGAGGGGATAGCCGGTATCCAGACCCTGCCCCATTCCGTGGGCAGTGTGGTATACGTGGCCCGGGACGGACAATACCTGGGCGCCCTGGTGGTGTCCGACGCGCTCAAAGCCGATTCTGCGGCAGCGGTAGCGGAGTTGGGCAGCCTGGGCGTCTCCCGCATGGTCATGCTGACCGGCGACCGGGCCGAAGTGGCCCAGGCCGTGGCCGCCCAGGTTGGCATTCAGGAAACGCAGGCCCAGTTGTTGCCCGCCCAAAAGATGGAACACCTGGAGCGCATCCTGGCCGTAAAGAGCCAGGGCAAGACCGGTTTTGTGGGCGATGGCATCAACGACGCGCCGGTGCTGGCCCGGGCCGATGTGGGCATCGCCATGGGCGGGTTGGGCGCCGATGCCGCCATCGAGGCCGCAGATATCGTGCTGATGAACGACCAGTTGAGCAAGATCGCCGTGGGCATCCGCATCGCCCGCAAAACCCGGCAGATCGTGCAGCAGAACATCGTCTTTTCTCTGGGTATCAAGGCCGTCGTCCTGGCCCTTTCAGCCTTTGGCTATGCCAACATGTGGGCGGCAGTCTTCGCCGACGTAGGCGTATCCATTATCGCGATCATGAATGCGACGCGGACGATGCGGTTTCAAAAAAGAGGCTAACGCCTCTTCAGGGCGTCGACTTTGTCGACGCCCTCGAACGAAATGCATCCTGCATTTCGTTCGAATGCACGGCTTGCGCCGTGACTCGCTTTGCTCGTGATGGTAGGTATGTTTTCCTAACGGAAAACTCCCCGCCCGACCGGCAAAGCC
>JAVBUS010000104.1:0-5911 GCA_031555125.1 Eubacteriales bacterium
GCGAACACACGAAAGCCCGACCGCCCCAGGGCTCGGGCCGTGGCCAGTCCCAACCCGGAAGATGCCCCGGTCACTAAAATAGTCTTGATCTGCAATGGGTTCCCTCCAGCCACGATGCATAGCAATAGTTCCTTAGAATCACTAAGTATTTTACCTGAACCCTGTCGGAAACACAATAGTTTATTTTGAAGATAGAACTTTTAGGGGGCGTCCCAGCCCTACGGGACACCCCTGCCGTCCAATCAAAAAAGGGCCGTCCTGCCTTCGCAAGACGACCTCCAAGCCCTACTTCCCTACTTCACTTCCACGCCGCGCTCCCGCAGGAACGCCTTCACCTGGGGCACCGTCAGGGTACCAAAGTGAAAAAGCGACGCGGCCAGCACTGCGTCCGCGTGTCCCTCGGCGATCCCTTCATAGAAGTGTTCCAGGGTCCCGGCGCCGCCGGAGGCCACCACGGGGATCTGCACCGCATCGGCCACCGCCCGGGTACAGCCGATGTCATATCCGCTGAGCGCGCCGTCCCCATCCATGCTGGTCAGCAGGATCTCTCCGGCGCCCAGGCGTTCCACTTCCTGGGCCCATGACACGGCATCCAGCCCGCTGTCGGTCTTCCCCCCAGGGGTCACCACCGTCCAGCCCATGTCATCGGCCCGGCTTCTGACGTCGATGGCCACCACGATGCGGGCGCTACCGAATCTCCGGGCCGCCTCCTGCACCAACTCCGGATGCAGCACCGCCGCCGTGTTCAGCGACACCTTGGCCGCCCCCAGGGACAGGATCTCCTCGATTTGATCCAGGGACCCGATGCCGCCGCCCACGCAAAAGGGCACCGTGGCCGCGGCGGCCACCCGGCGCACCACGTCCAGCAGGGTGGCGCGGCCTTCGTTGGTGGCGTGGATGTCCAGCATCACCAGCTCGTCTGCCCCGGCCTCGCTATACGCCCGGGCGGCCTCCGCCGGGTCAGCCACGTCGCGCAGCCCGACAAAGTGTATCCCCTTAACCACACGGCCCTCCGCGATGTCTAGGCAGGGAATGATCCGTTTTGCAGCCATCCGCATCCCTCTTTCTCTGTTATAGAATCAACTCATGCAGGCCCAGGGGCGCCACGTCCTCCGGCTGCATCCCCAGCTTCATGCAGTCCACCAATAGCCGCGCGGTGTCCAGACTGGTCACGCACACGATCCCGTATTCCACCGCCAATCGGCGCAGGCGGAAGCCGTCCCGGCCCGGATCCCGGCCATGGGTGGGGGTGGTGACGATGAGCTTAATCTTACCGGAACCCAGCAGCGCCTCCAACGCCTTGCGATCCTCGGAGGGCTTGGGCACCAGGTTGGCGGCCACAAAGTTTTTGTTCAACAGGTTGGCGGTGCCTGCCGTGGCGTACAGGTCAAATCCCTGCAGGCTCAGGCTCTCCGCCAGGGAAATGAGCTCCTGTTTGTCCTGTTTGGCGATGGACAGCAGCACGCCGCCCTCCTGGGGGATCAGGGTCTTGGTGGCAAAAAATCCCTTTAGGCACGCCTCTGCGGCGGTGCGGGCCAAGCCCAGCACTTCGCCGGTGGACTTCATCTCCGGTCCCAGGGAAACCTCTACTTCCGGCAGCTTTTCGAAGGAGAACACCGGCATTTTGACCGCCACCGTAGGTGCGGGGGGATACAGCCCGGTGCCAAACCCAAAGCTGGGCACCGGCTCGCCAAGGGAAGCCCGCACCCCCAGCGCAACCACCGGGATGCCGGTGACCTTGCTGATGTAGGGGATGGTGCGGCTGGAGCGGGGATTGACCTCTATCACGTACAGATCCCCGGCGTACTCGATAAACTGAATGTTGACCAGTCCGTGGACATGGAGGCCCCGGGCCAGGGCCGTGGTATATTCCGTCACCCGCTGCTGGATCCGGGCCGACAGATTCTGGGGCGGGTAGATGGAGATGGAGTCGCCGGAGTGCACCCCTGCCCGCTCGATGTGTTCCATGATGCCGGGGATCAGCACGTTTTCTCCATCGCAGATGGCATCCACTTCGATCTCCCGGCCCAGCAGGTACTTGTCCACCAGGATGGGATGCTCCTGCTCCGTCATGGTAATGATGCGCATATAGGCGCGGATGTCGCTCTCGCTATAGGCGATCTCCATGCCCTGCCCCCCCAGCACGTAGGAGGGCCGCACCAGCACCGGATACCCCAGGGCGTTGGCGGCCCGCACCGCCTCTTCCTCCGTAAACACCGTGGTTCCCTTGGGCTGGGGAATGCTCAGTTCCTCCAACAGTACATTGAACCGCTTGCGGTCCTCGGCGGCGTCGATATCGGTTAGGGCGGTGCCCAGGATCGGCACGCCAAAATCCTCCACGGCCTTCGCCAGCTTGATGGCGGTCTGACCGCCGAACTGCACCACCACCCCCACGGGCTTTTCAATCTCCAGCACGTTCCAAACCTCTTCCGGGGTCAAGGGCTCGAAGTAGAGGCGGTCGGCGGTATCGAAGTCCGTAGACACGGTTTCCGGGTTGTTGTTGATGATGACGGTGTCATATCCGGCTTTTTTTAGCGCCCAAACGCAGTGCACCGAGCAATAGTCAAACTCCACACCCTGACCGATGCGGATAGGCCCACTGCCCAGCACCACCACGGTCTTCCGGCCCGCTGAGGCGGACTTGGCCTCGCTGCCCACCCCATATGCGGAATAGAAGTAGGGGCTCTGGGCATCGAATTCTCCGGCGCAGGTATCCACCTGCCGGAAGGAAGGCGCGATGCCCCAGCCCAGCCGCTTGGCCCGGAATTCCGGCTCCGTCATATGCAGCCAGCGGGCCATGGCCTTGTCCGAAAAACCCATGCCTTTGGCCTGCGCCACCAGTTCCGCCGTTACATCCTGGGCCTGCATCCCCCGCAAGGTTTGCTCCAGGGTCACGATGCGCAATATCTTTTGCAAAAACCACGGGTCGATCCGGGTGATGTCAAACACATGGGCCATGGGCACGCCCCGACGCAGCGCCTCGGCCACCACAAAGGCCCGCTCCGTGTTGACCTGATGCAACCGCGCCTCGATCTGGGCATCGTCCAGGGACTCCAGTGCCGAATCCATCAGGGAATCGTAGCCCATTTCCAAAGAGCGCACCGCCTTGAGCAGCGCAGACTCAAAGGACAGGCCGATGGACATGACCTCGCCGGTGGCCTTCATCTTGGTGCCAATGCGTTTATCCGCGTACACAAACTTATCGAAAGGCCAGCGAGGGAACTTGAGCACGCAGTAGTCGATGGTCGGCTCCACACAAGCCGATGTGCAGCCCGTCACACCGTTTGGGATCTCGTCCAGGGCATAGCCGATGGCGATGCGGGTGGTCACCTTGGCGATGGGATATCCCGTGGCCTTAGACGCCAGGGCAGAGGAACGGCTGACCCGGGGATTGACCTCAATCACGTAGTACTGCAGGCTGTCGGGGTGCAGGGCAAACTGCACGTTGCACCCACCCTCGATGCCCAAAGTATCGATGATCTTGAGCGACGCGGTACGCAGCATCTGATGCTCCTCGTCCCGCAGGGTCTGCGTCGGGGCCACCACGATGGAATCGCCGGTATGTACGCCCACCGGGTCAAAGTTTTCCATGTTGCAGATGGCCAAGGCGTTGCCCGCACGGTCGCGAATGACCTCATACTCGATCTCTTTCCAGCCGGCCACGCTCTTTTCCACCAACACCTGGTGCACCCGGCTGGCCCGCAGGCCGTCGGCGCAGGTGGTGCGCAACTCCTCCTCGTTATCGGCCATGCCGCCGCCGGTACCGCCCAGGGTATAGGCCGGGCGGATGATCAGCGGATAGCCCACCTGATCGGCGAAGTCCACCGCGCTCTGCACATCGTGGACGATGACGCTGTCGATGCAGGGTTCGCCGATCTCCAGCATCATGTCCTTAAAAGCTTCGCGGTCTTCCGATGTCTTGATGGAGCTCATGGGGGTGCCCAACATGCGCACGCCCAGTTCCTCCAGGATGCCGGTTTCCGCCAGCTCCATGGCCAAGTTGAGTCCCGTCTGGCCCCCCAAAGAGGGCAACAGGCTGTCCGGCCGCTCCTTGCGCAGGATGTTGGACACCGTGTCCACGGTCAGGGGCTCGATGTATACCCGGTCCGCGATGTCGCTGTCGGTCATGATGGTGGCGGGATTGGAATTGACCAGCACCACTTCAATGCCTTCCTCCCGCAGTACGCGGCAGGCCTGGGTGCCCGCGTAGTCAAACTCGGCGGCCTGCCCGATAACGATCGGGCCGGAACCGATGACCAGCGCCTTTTTGATCCATGGATGCTTGGGCATACGGACACCTCCTCCTTATTGTTGGCCCAGCCGGGCGATGAACGCGTCCCATACGCGACCGGTATGATGGGCCGCCCGGGGGGAATGGATGGCGCTGGGATGGAACTGCACGCCCAGATGACCGCCGGCAAAGGACAGGCCCGCGATGGTACCATCGTTGGCGTTGGTAAAGGCCACCGCCGCACCGGCGGGCAACGCCGCAGGATCCGCCGCATACAGGTGCCGCTGGGCGCTCTGGTCGCACCAGCCGGTTGCCGCCTCTTTGACCGGTTGCCCGCCATGATGGCCATAGGCCATCCGTGTCACGCCGCCGCCCTGGGCCAGAATCATCAGCTCATACCCCAACCCCACCCCCAGCACCGGCCGCTGCGCCATGGCAGTGCGCACCGTATCCAACAAACGGGTTTGGGTCAGGGGACTGCCCGGCCCGCCAGAAAGCAGCACGCCGTCGCAATCCGCCGTCAGGGTATCGGCGGGAGTGCCCGCCGGATACACCGTCACCCGGCATCCCCGGGCCGTCAGCGCCGCCAGGGCACTCCGATCCACGCCCAGATCCAACACCGCCACACGGGGCCCATCCCCCGGCAGGGTGTACGGTTGGACGCAGGTCACCGCGCTCACCCAATCCGTCTCCGGGGCCCTGCCTTGCAGCGCGTCCAAGTCGGCTTGGGTGGGCTCCCCCTGACAAAGGCAGCCCCGCTGCACCCCATGGGCGCGCACATGCCGCGCCAAGGCGCGGGTGTCCACCCCCGTCAGTGCCGGCACGCCTTGCTTTCGCAGAAAGTCGGGAAGCGTCCCCTGGCAGCGCCAGTTGCTGGGCAGGTCGCACAGCCCTTGCACCACCAAGCCCGCCGCCCACGCCCGGGGGCTGGCCATATCGCCTTCGCTCACGCCCACGTTGCCGATGAGCGGGTAGGTCAGGCAAAGGATTCGCCCCGCGTACGCCGGGTCGGTGAGCAACTGCTGGTAGCCCAGCATATCGGTGGCAAACACCACCTCTCCCGTCGCCGCCGTCGCCGCGCCGAACCATTCACCTGTGAATCGGGTCCCATCCTGCAAAAGCAAGGTTGCCATGCGCTCACATCCGTATATTTATTCGTCATTACTGGATTTTTATGCTACAGTATACCACTGCAGTGGGTTCCTCGTCAATGCGCTTGCATCGCGGGGCACAAAAAAAGAAGATGGATCAACCATCTTCTCGAATCATTGTGCCACACGCCCGGGACAAACCGCAATCAAGGGACACAAAACCCGTCGCCTGGCGCCAAGAGCCTGTCCGCTTGATCGTTGCCCCGCTGCGCACGCCGGTTTCCCCCTTGCATGTTTGTCCTAAAGGTTATACCGCATCTTGCGATAGATGTCAAGGGCTTTTTCGGGTTTTGCGCATGGCAATCATAACCGGCCCCGGGCGCAGAGAAATTCTCCCAGGGGCAAGTGAAGAGCCCCATGGCCACGCAGCAAAACGGCATCTCAAACCGTCAACATAGTTTACCGCCTACCCCGATCATAAGGCACCCCCGCCGCCCGGGGCGCTTGGGATCGCTTGCTGGTAAAGGCCAGCACGATCAGTGTCGCCACATAGGGAATCATCTTGTAAATGTCGCTGGGGATGGGCAGA
>JAVBUS010000033.1:0-6898 GCA_031555125.1 Eubacteriales bacterium
CGGTACGCGGAGCGCATCACCGCAAAGGCACTGCATCTGGCTGGCGATATCCCATACATCCAACGGCCCGCGCGGCCGCTGATCGCCCACATCCACCACCAGCCCATAGGTCGTCTGCAATGCCTGAAGCGCCTGCAGTGCGGACTCCTTGCCCGCCAGGGCCACCAACGGCACACCCATCCACTGGGCGGGGCAAATCAGCACCGGTATGCTCAGCGCGGCACGGATGGCCAAGGCCAGGCTCGCTTGCTGCGTCCATACCAAATCCCCGCCATCCTCAACGCTGTGGCTGGAGAATACCAAGACCCGGCGCGTGGGCAGCGCGACGGTGGGCAGCGCAAGCATCATCGGCAAGCCGGTGAGTGTGCGCCCCTCGGTCTGCTCTTCCAGCAACGCCATCAGCCGATCTCCCTTGAGCAGGCCCCGCACACGGGTGTAATCCCCCGGCAAACACCGGGTACGCATCCCGCCGTCCAGCAGCTTTCGCTGTTGTCGACAGGCCGCTCGCAGGCAATCACGAACCCACCGCGCATCCCGTTTGCATGCATACAGTCCGGCCACCCACCCACCGGCGCCGCAAGCGGCCAGCACATCGGGGGCCATCCGATGCTCCTCCAGCGCCTGCAGCACGCCCACTTGCGCTGCCGCATACACCCCACTGCCGGACAACAACATCCCGAACAGCACGCCAACGCCTCACCTTCGCTTTTCACTGTTATCAAGGTATGCGAAGGGTCAAGCCCCTCATGTCCCGGGCGGATATGGCCGCAGGAAAAAAACCAACCTTTGCTGCATACACCAGATTTTCCGTGAAACAATAGGAAAGAGTAGATCGTCCTATATACAGTGTGGTATAATACGAATATTCGCGACATTGCAGCGCGAACAAAGGAGTCAACAGCATGCAGCACCCCCAAAGCACACCCAACACCTCGCGCCGACGCAGCGGCAAGCAGCCCGCCCCCAAGGGGATCCTGCCGCTTCTGTTGGTCTTTGGCGTTTTTTTGGTGTTGATGGTCATCATAGCGCCCCAACTGTCCAAACCCACCGTTGCCACTCCTCAGGTGACGGAAACCGAGGCAGGTGCCACCACCTACGCCCTACACATCACCGAGGTCATGTCCTCAAACAGCACGTCCTTCCCGGATGAGCGGGGCGCTTTCCCGGATTGGGTGGAGTTCACGAACGAAAGCGACCAACCCCTGCCGCTGGATCAATTCGGTTTCTCGGACCGCGATGACAAGATCATCTTCACCTTCCCCGCCGAGACGTTGCCGCCCCATGAACGCATCATCGTGTTCTGCAGTAACGAGTCCAGGTCCGAGGCAGGGAAAACCCTACACGCCAACTTTAAGATCTCCTCCGCCGGAGAAACCTTGGTGCTCTATGGTCCCAACGGCGCGATTTATGAGCGGGTGGACGTGCCGCCGCTCAACAGTGACTTGGTCTATGCCAAGACGCTGGACGGATGGGTGGTCTCCGATATGCCTACCCCCGGCTTTGCCAATACCCAGGAGGGGTACGCGGCGTTCCGCGCCTCCACGTACCTGGAGACCGGTGCGCTGGTACTCAACGAAATGGTGGCCTCTAACCACTCCACGATCGCCGATGAAGACGGGGACTACTCCGACTGGATCGAACTGTACAACCGCAGCGACAAGGAGATTGATCTGACCAATCTCTCCCTAAGCGACAATCCGGAAAAGCTCAACAAGTGGCGCTTCCCGGAGGGGGCTGTCATCGGGCCCAAAGGGTATTATTTGGTCTTTGCCTCCGGCAAGGATCGCCCCGGCGGCGACGGAAAGAATCCCCATGCCAACTTTGGTCTTAGCGCAGAAAAGGAAATCGTCTTGCTGTCGGACATCCATGGGCAACTGGTGGATCAGACCAGCTACGAGTTGTTGCCGCCGGATCAGTCCTGGGGTCGTAAAGAGGGCGGCGACATGACATGGCAGGTGTTCACCAATCCCACGCCTAACCTGCCCAATAACGCGGCCAGCTCCCTGCAGATGGACTATGACATGATCGTCCGCAATCCGGCCCGGGTAGCCATTATGGAGGTCATGAGCTCCAACACCGCCACCTTGCTCCCCGACGATACCAAAACCGCGGACTGGATCGAACTGTACAATTACGGCAAGGAAGCCTACGACCTATCGGGTTGCGGCCTCTCCGATCGGATCAATCATCCCCGTAAGTGGCGGTTCCCCGCCGGTACCATCGTTCAGCCCGGGGAGTACATCACTGTCGTCTGCGATGGGCTCGGACAAGCCAAAGCCGGCTTGCTCCACACCAACTTCAATCTCTCCAGTATGGGAGAGACCGTCTGTCTCTCCGACCCCAGCGGAAAGATCCTCGACAAGCTGGTCGTGCCCAAGCTGTTGCCGGACCTGACCTATGGCCGGACTTTGAGCCAGAGCGGTCTTTTTTATTTTGCTCAGGCTTCGCCTGGCGCTCCAAACACCGGCAACTTTAACGGCTTTGCGGAGGATCCGGCCTTTGCCACCCGCGGCGGCATGTACGAGCGCCCCATCACGGTGGAGATCAACGTGCCTGAGGGTGGCGAAGTGCGATATACCACCGACTGTACAGAGCCCACGTCGGAGTCCGCCGTATACGAGGGCCCCATTGAAGTAGCCTCCACCACCATTATCCGTGCCAGGGGCTACATGCCGGGGCTAAGCCCCTCCCAAGTCATCACACAGACATACTTTATCTCGGTGTATGCTACATTGCCGGTGATTTCCTTGGTTACGGAACCGGATCATGTCACCAATGTAGCGACCGGTATGTTGGCCAAGGGACCGCTAGAAGGAAACGAGAGTGTTTGGCGCAGACCTTGGTTCGAGCCTGTTCGAAACGATAAAGACGGGTACTTTGCCCACACCGAATATGCCACGTACGGAAAAAAGCTTCACTATGACGGGTTTATGGAGATGTACTTGGAAGATGGCCTCCAAGCGCTATCCACGGGTATGGAGTTCCATGTAATGGGCCAATTCTCCCTGGATATGCCGCAAAAATCCTTTTCACTCAATGCAAAGAAACGCTTTGGCACCGGCTATTTTGAGTATCCGGTATTCGGGGATCGCCCCTTCGAACGTTACAAAGCCTTTGCCCTGCGCAACGGTGGACAAGACGGTCTATACACCCGCGTGTTAGACGGCTTGCAAGCGCGTGTTGTGGCCGAGACCGAAGGCAGCACGGTGTTGTCCCAGGCTTGGCAACCAGTCATCGTGTTCCTCAACGGTGAATACTGGGGGCACTATAATTTGCGTGAACGCATTAATCGGCATTTTGTCGCCCAGCACGAGGGGTGGAGCGATCCGGATGCTATGGACATCATCGAAGGTGACGGCGACAGCAGCGCGGATGCCAACTGGGGCAGCATCAAGGAATACCGTTCATTGCTCAAATACGTGGAAGACAACGACCTGCGCGATGACGCCGTTATGGCGAAGGTTGCGGATCAAGTTGACATCGACAATATGTTCGACTACTTCATCTTCGAGATGTATTTTGGCAACACCGACCCCGGCAACATTCGCTTTTATAAAAAACACGGCGAGGGGAACAAGTGGAAGTTCATCTTCTACGATGTAGACTGGGGATTGTATGATTCGACGGCCGGTGGTCCCGCCTACGTGCTGAATCCCAAAGGTATGGGCAACTACAGAATCAACAACCTGCTCATCCGGTCCGTCCTGCAAAACGATGCCATGAGAGACAAGTTCCTCCGCCGTTTAGGGCAGCTTTTCCAGACCGAGTTCCTGCCGGAACGCTTACTGGAACGATTCGATGAAATGATCGCGCAGATCGCGCCGGAAATGCCCATGCATCACGACCGCTGGGCCGAGGAAATGCCCAAAGAAGTCAGCTTGGATGTACCTAAAAATGGGCCCGGTGCCTTTAGCTATTGGCAACAGCGCAACAAGCGCGCACGCAACGTCATCCGATGGCGACCATACGTATTTTGGGGCATGGTGCAAGACCACTTCCAGCTCAGCGACGAAGTCATGCTTGACTACTTTGGACCTCGCCCGCCCACCGATAATCCCGAGATCCTGAAAAAGCTTCAGCAGCAGCAACCCAAATAAGCCCACAAACGCACGGAGGAGGACCCAATCCATGAGAACCACCATCCAGAACAACACCAGCATTATGGACTTTTTTTCCAGCAGTTTCGCCAACCTCGATCCTCTATCTATGATCATTGCCCTGGGTATGGGGCTCTTGGTGGGGCTGATCATTGCGCTGGTGTATCGCAAGGCCTTTCGCGGTGTACTGTTCAGCCCCAACTTTGCCAACACCCTGGTGATGCTGACCATGATCACCACCCCGGTGGTCATGTGTATCAAGTCCGATATTGCTCTGTCCATGGGTATGGTGGGCGCTTTGTCCATCGTGCGCTTTCGTACCGCCGTCAAGGACCCCATGGACACCGCATACATGTTCTGGGCATTGACCATGGGCATCCTGCTGGGTGCGGGACTGTACATCATGTCCTTGGTGGCTGTGGTCGGCATTTCGGCGGCTATGCTGCTCCTGTCCTTCTTCCGGCTCAAGTCCCCCAATGCCTATCTATTGGTCATCCACTATGACGAAGCGGCCGAGGCGGATATCGAGAGCCTGCTCTCGCGCATCAAAACCCGTCGTCTGCGCTCCAAGACTGTCAGCGTCGGCGGCGCGGAGCTCACCGTGGAGTTACAGCTCAACGAGCGTTACGACATTGTCAACCGCATGCTGGACATTGAGGGCGTGCATAACGCTACCTTGATCGCCTGCCAGGCCGAAGCGGGCAACTAAGGCGCACGCCACAAAAGGGGGCATCGGCATGGAGATTACCCATATCCCACTGCGGCATGAACTTAAGTATCACTTGAACGCGGGCGAGCTGCAGTATTTGCGCGGCGTCATTCGAAGCGTGCTCCGTCCCGACCCTAACGGCGACGAGCACAACGAGTATCATATCCGCTCGCTGTACTTCGATACGATCAACAATGACGCGCTCTATGACAAGATTGCGGGTATCGATCGCCGCAGCAAGTACCGTATCCGTATCTACAAGCATTCCGATGCCAATATCCGCCTGGAGTGCAAGTCCAAGTACAACGACCTGATTTCCAAGCAGTCCATCAAGATCCCCCGGGAACTGGCGGATCAGCTTATCGCCGGGGATCCCAGCGGCCTGCAGTTTATGCGCCATCCCCTATTGCAGGAGATGTTTCACCAAATGCGGCTGAACATGCTGCGCCCGGTGGTCATCGTGGACTACGTGCGGGAAGCCTACATCCACGATGCCGAGGAAGTGCGCATCACCTTTGACAAGCAACTGCGCACCGGTCTGAATAGCATTGACATGTTTGACGCCTCCATCCCCACGGTCTCCCCCTTCTTCGATATGCCCTGGGAGATTCTAGAGGTGAAGTTCAACCGCTTTTTACCCACCTATCTGCAAAGCATCCTTAGCGGGCTCATCGCCCAGCGGTCGGCAGTATCAAAGTATGTATGGTGCAGACGGTTTGAGAATCTGGAGTATTGAAGCGAAGAAAATGCCGCCCTACGCACAACAACGCGTGGGCGGCATTTGTATGCTTCCCTATCCGTTTCCACCCAAGGGCGACTGGTTGCCCGGATAGTCGCTCTCGATCAAGTGCAGGAACTGCCGCATCATGTAGCCCTCCAGTTCGCCGACCCGCACGCGGCACCATTCCTCACCCCACTCCAACACGGTCACTTGGGTACCGTTGAAAAAGCGGCCAAGGGTCGCCCCATCTTTGGAAGGTGTTGCCCGCAAGCGCAGGCGGTCGCGGTGATCGGGGTTGTCCACCAGGGCCAGCCCCTCCTCTTCTTTCGCTATCTTCTCGCCGGAGATGTTGACGTACTGCGTAAGCACATACCCTTCCCGACCGTCTATTTGCACGTGCAGCCAAACACCATAGGGCGCCACGACGGCAAAGGCCTCGTCATGGTCGATCTCGGTGGCCGGTGCGTTTTCGTCGGGCAAACTGTACAGCATCAGCGGCCCCGGCGCGACACGTCCGTCCCCGTAGCTGGCACGCTTTCTGGCCGCCCAATTGATCAGGGCAAGCTTTGTATACTGCTCCATGGGCATCAGGTGGGCGGCGGCCATATACCCCTCCAGTGTGTTCACGCCCCGTATGCATACCTTCGTCCATTCACCTTCCTCCGCCACAATCTCCACGGTTGTGCCGTTGGGATACTGTGCCAGTACCTCCCCGGCAGCGGAAGGTGTTCCGCGCAGGTAGAGCAGGCTGTCCGGAGTGTCGTTGGCCACAATGGCCACCGGCGTGTATGTGGGCATCACGCGCTCCCCACGGGCGGCAGGCGTCGACGGATCCAGCCACTGGACGCGTGGATCTCCGGCATGGGTGTATGCGCCGGTGGCGGTGCCGATGATTAACCGCAGATTGGGGCACGCCTGAAACGCCCGCTCCTCTAGCAAGGTTACAGTATCCGGAATGCGCAGCTGCCGAAGTGACGGGCAGTTACTAAATGCGTAGTTGGCGATCCTCTCCAGCAACGGCGGAAGCGTAACCTGTTCTAAGCTAATGCAATCAGCAAAGGCGCCCCTTTCGATGACGCGCAATGCCAGTGGCAAAGCAACCCGATTGAGCGCGGTACACTCGACAAAGGCGTCACTCTCGATGGTGGTCACGTCGGGCGGTAGCTGAACAGATTCCAATGTATCAATAGCAGCGAAGGCATATTCCCCGATCTTGGTCACCCCACCAGGCACCACCGCCGACACCGTCTGCGGATTCCGCCGCCAGGCCACCAATGTCGTGCCACTGATAAGGGCATCCCCTTCCATGCGAATCTGCGGGTTACCCGGGGCAATTTCCAGACGCACACGGGCCATTTCGCGAAGCGTATT
>JAVBUS010000278.1:0-7182 GCA_031555125.1 Eubacteriales bacterium
TCCTTAAGATAGATCATGGCATTAAACCACGAGTTCCAATAATCCACCGCATAGAACAGCACCAGCACCGCCAAGGTGGCCTGGGTAACCGGCAGGATGATGCGGAATAGGATGGTCCATTCGTTGGCGCCGTCAATTCTCGCCGATTCCTCCAAGCTGGGCGGAATGGCGCGAAACGCCGTGCGCAGGATAATCATGTTCCAGGTGCTGATCAAAGTCGGCAGGATCACCACCAGGCGGGAGTTGTACAGGCCGACCCCCTTTACCACCAGAAAGGTGGGAATCAGGCCGCCGCCAAAGTACATGGTGAACACCACCATAAAGGTGAACAGTTTTTTGAGCATCAGCTTCCGCCGGGAGAGCACGAAGGCACCCAGGATCGTAGCCAGCATGTTGGCCAAAGTGCCAAAGAACAGATACGTCAGCGTATTGCCATAGCCCACAAGGATGTTGGGGTTTTTGAACACTTGCTCATAGCCGCGCAGGCTAAAGCCCAGCGGCGCGACCAGGATGCCGTTGTTGACAAACAAGCGAAAAGGGTCGCTAAGGGAGCCCACCAACACATACCACATGGGGTACAGAAAAAGCGCGGTAAGCAGGGCCATCAGCAGAATATTGGCCCGATCAAAGAGGCGGCTGCCCAGCGTTTTGGATTCAACCATGCCGATCCCTCCTTACCAAAGACTTTCGTTGGTCATGAGGCGGGAAAAGTAGTTGGCGCCGGTCAATAGGATAATGTTGATCACGGAGTTAAACACGCCCACCGCCGCGCCAAAGCTATAATCCAGGTTCACGATGACCCGCCGGTACACGAAGGAGGACACGATGTCCGACACCGCGTACGTGGCCTCGTTATACAGCAGGATGGTCTTTTCGCTGCCCTCGCTCATCATGTGGCCAAAACGCATGATCAGCTGCATGACGATGATAGGCACCAGGGCGGGCAACGTTACATGGATGGCCTGGCGGAAGCGATTGGCGCCGTCGATGGCCGCCGCCTCGTACAGGCTAGGATCGATGGCGGACAGCGTGGCCAGATAGATGATGCTGTTCCATCCCATCTGCTTCCAAATCCCGCTGATGATATAGATCGGTCGGTAGGCCCCCGGGAGCATCAGATAATTGACGCGTGGGGCCCCCAAGGCTTGACCGATGGCATTGAAGAGTCCATCGGACTGGGAATAGTCCTTCAAGATGCCACACACCACGATCAGCGAAATAAAGTGCGGCATATAACTGACGGTCTGCACGGTTTTTTTGAAACGCGGTTTTTTCAGTTCGTTGAGTAAGAGTGCTAACATGATCGGCATAGGAAAGCCGAAGATCACTGAATAAAGGCTGATGCATAGCGTGTTACCGATGGTCCGCAGGGCGTAGGGCCCGGACAAAAAGTCCCGGAACCAGCGCAAGCCTACAAAGGAGGATCCCATGATGCCCTTAAACGGCTTGAAATCCTGAAAGGCAATGACGATGCCGAACATGGGCGCATAATGAAACACCAGGTAATATGCCAGCACCGGAAGCCACATCAGGTATACAAGTTTGTTTTGCCTAAAATCACGCCCGAGGCGCACCCAAAAGGATGCCTCCCCCGGGGCGTGTATGGTAGCTGCCTGTATATGTGCCACACCAGGCCCTCCCTTCAGAAACGGGCTGCCCCGAGGAAGCCGCAACGCTGCCGCATGTCCGGGCGGTAGTCCATGCGATGCTTCTTCGGGACAGCCCTATGCTGCACGCGGGATTACTTACCCATGTAGCGGTCATACGCCGCCTGCGTGATCTCGCTGGCTCTGGGCAGGCCCATGCGATCCAATTCCGCCAAATAGGTAGCCCAGGTGGTATCATCGATTGCCGTGGCGCCGGTGATGAACTTGAGGCGCATTTCACGAATGTAGGTGGTGACGTTGTTCATGATGGTGCCACACTCTGCGCCCTCCTCCGGGGTCAGGGTCACGCCCGCGGGCAGCAGATAGTCGCCGTTCATGGTGGGATCACCGGCGGCGTACATCAGCCGTCCCTCCACCAACTCCTTGCGCTTGGTGATGTTGGGGTTGGCGGTGGTATCCGCCAGCTTTCGATTGGGGATCCAATGGATGCGGTACAGCTGGTGAGTAACCGCAGTGCCATAGCTCGGATTGGCCAGCACCAGGTCGGTGTACTGGATCTCGCCCTGATCGTTGCGGGTATAGCTGGTGCCTTCCACGCCATAGTTGGTCAGAAGCATGCCGGCATCGGTAAAGCTATAGTTGAGCAGCTTGACTGCCTCCACCACGTTTTTGCACTGGCTGGTGATGACCGTGGCCTGGCCGCCGTTGCGCTCCAGCCCCTCCGGGAAGTACACGTTGATGGGCGCTTCCGGGGTTTGACGCCACCAAGGGGTCTTGACGATGGGCAGCCCGGATGCATCGGCGTCGGAATACACGTTGCCGATGGGCTCCGCAAAGCAGCCGATCAATCCCGCGCTGAACATCGAACGCGCCTGCTCACCGTTGTAGGAGGCAAAGTCCGGCGAAATGTAGCCCTTTTGATACCAGCTGTTCATCAGCGTCAGCCAGCCGCGGTAGCTGGTTTGCTCGCCGTAGTCGTTGTAGACCACCTTGCCGTCCACCTGATACCAGCGGACGCCGTCGGTGTCCGGATACATGTTGAAGCCATAGTAATACGGGTCATACTTCACGTTGAGCATGAAGGGCGCCACATCGGGATAGTTGTCCTTGATGCCCTGGAAGTATTGCTCAACGGCGGCATAGGTGGTCATGTCCTCGGCCTTGAGCCCGAACTGATCCAGCCAGTCCTTGCGCATGGTGATGCATGCGGCGGAGGGATTGAGTTCTTCCCAGAAGGTGTAGAAGGCCAGGATCTTTCCATCCTTGGTAAACTGTTTATAGGTTTCCTCGTCTTTGCTGATCAGCGCATAGTAATCCGGCGCGTGCTCCTTGACCAGCTCCGTCAGATCCAGGATAACCCCGTCATCCAGCGCCGCCTCCAGACCGCCGCTGTAATACTGCGGGAAGGTCTGGATGATATCCGGCAGCTCCATGGATGCCAGCATAATGCTGAACTCTTCCTTCTCCTGCCCGATGGCGGGGTGGACAAAGTCGACGTTGACCCCGGCATTTGCCATCAGTTGCTTGTAGACGGGGTGTTCGCTATAGGTCTTGAGGTGTGTCACCAGATTTCCGTTCATGGGCATCCACCAGGAGACGGACTTTCCGCCCTCGATGGGGTAGGTCACGCCCTCCGCCAGGGTGCTCACGGGGGCACAGGTCAGCGTCACCAGCAGGAGGATCACCAAAGAAAGCGACCAAAAACGTGTCCTCATCTAATCAGGCCATCCTTTCTCGTCACGTATGCCGCCGTGGATCCCACGGCTTTGTGTTGCCATCACTATAGCACGCTTGTATGCGCAGCAACATATGCGATTTATACGCAAGGCCGTTCCAGCGGCCAAATCCCCTGTGCCAAAAAACCGCATACCGGACATTTTCGCCCGGCGGCGAATACGACGATTCCGCCATTGACGGGGAAAGACGCCACCGAGTATACTGAACACAGCCATGCCCCTTGGGCCCTTTTTGTTATATCTTCACAATCTGTTGAAAGGACGTGTTCCGTTGAAGCACTCCCTGCGCAAGCGCTACCTAACGTCCTTTTTGGCCATTGCCCTGTTGCCGTTGCTGACGGTCTGCGTCGCGGTCTACGCGGTTTATCCCGATTATGTGCAATCCCAGATCCGTGACACCCGCGCCTCAGCCTTCAACAGTGCAAGCTTAAAGGCCGACTACCTGCTGGACGGATTGTTGCGCTTTGCGGAACAGATCGACAACAACCTGTCGCTTTACTTGCAGGAGGAGGACAACGCCACCCGCGACAGCGCCATCACCACGGCCTTATCCGGTTATGAGCAGCACAGCGACGTCCCTGTGACCATGCTGTTCTTCAATCGGCATGACCCGAACCGCATTCATTCCAGTCAGGGGCTGTTGGATTATCGGGCCTTTGAGCTGGGCATTCCCGGCAATGTGGACGTGAACCGCTCCAGCATCTTCTATAATCTGCTGAGTGCCTCCCACACACTGCTGTACCGCTTGACATACCGCCCCGATAGCACCGAACCCGGCTTTATCGCCTGTGTGGTGCCCCTAGGCGATGCCAGCACCACGTACCGGGCTACGCTATTGTTTTTGATCCCGGAACTGTCCTTTCTGGATGCATTCGAAGGGGAGCTGGGCCCTTACGCAGGCAATCTATGTGGACTGGACACATACGGAAACACCGTTTTCGCACGGATGTCCGACGTCCAAGCCGTCATCGGCAACACCCCGCTGTTCAACCTTAGCGGCACCGGCTATATTGAAAAGGAGGGCCTTTCCTTCCTTCGTCAGACCTCTCAAACCAATCTGCTGACGTACACCCTAACCATGCGCCCCTCCATGTTTTATAGCGCGTGGATCGTTCGGGAGCGGCATCTGCTGATCACGGTCTCCCTGCTATTGGCCTTTTGTATCGCCATGGCCATTTGGGCAGCCAACACCAACTACAAACCCATCCGCGCAGCATACCGCATCATGCAGGGCTCCGCCCCGGGGCGCCATCAGAACGAGTTGCAACAAATGGCGGAGTCCTACCGGTCGGTGGTGGCGAACATGGGCGAACTGACTCAGCACATCAACCATAACGCCCATCTGATCATGTCCCACTTTGTACTCAAACTGATCAACGGCAAGGTGAATGACCAGGAGGAGTTCGCCTACCACGAAACCTGCCTGGCCATCGACTTTCACCGCCCGCTCTATGCCGCTCTCTTTTTGCATTGCACTTACATCGCGGACGTGCTGACCAGAGATGCGCTGCTGCGGCTGTGTGACGGCATCCATTGCCCAAGTGCCGAGCTGCTCTATGCGGAATGCACCTGGGAAAAGGGCATCGCGTTGCTGCTCAACTTCGCATCCGACGCAGCGGAGCAGTTTTTGCAGGAGACCGCTGAGCGTATCGTGCGGCTGGCCAGTGCGGAAGGGCTGGGCGGCATGATCTCCGTGGGCATCGGATCGGTGGAGGAGAGCTACACGCAGCTCAATCGCTCCTTTTATAAGGCCGTCGTGGCACGACGCGGCACAGAGGGGGAGGCTAAGGTCATCGCCGTGTACCAGGAATCGCCTTTGGATCAGCGCTTTTATAACGGTGACCACTCGCTGCTGGCCGAGGGGCTGAGCTATGGCAACCTGGAGGTAGCCCTCAACGCGCTGGAGGAGATGCTGGTCAACCTGCGCACGGGAACGGCTCCGTTTCCCTTGGTGAGCCTCATGTGCAGCAGCATCCTACTGACGGTGATCCGTGCCGCTAACAAGCAGGGCATCGAGCTGAATGTGGCCGAGCTGAGCAGCACCGCGCAGATCAACGATCTGGATGCCTTTGCCCGGAACACACGCGACATCATTACCCAGGTCTGCCAGGTCACCAGCAAAAAGCACGCTGAGGTTTCCTCCACCATGGCATCCAACGTGATCGGTTTTATTGCCCAGCACTATATGCGCAGCGACTTCTCACTGAATCTGTTGGCCACGGAAACCGGCGTGAGCATGTCAAAAATCAACGCGGTGCTCAAAAACAATCTGGGCTGTGGGTTCGGTCAGTTTGTGACCATGCTGCGCCTTAAGGAGGCCAAGCGCCTTTTGCGGGACACGGACACCAGCATCCAGGACATCGTGCAGCGGGTAGGGTACATCGATGCCTCCAGCTTTACGCGCAAATTTAAGCAGACCGAGGGTTGCTCCCCCGGCCAATATCGGCAGACACACCGCGCCTGACCCACCGGCCCGCTATCCGTTCGCGGGCTGGTTATTTTTTAGCATAGCCCCTTTGCGGCGCATCAGTGATATGATTGAGGCAGCAAAACTGCATACCAAGGAGGGCTCGCCTATGGCACGAAAACCAAACATCCTATGGATTTGTACCGATCAGCAGCGCCTGGACACGCTGGGCGTTTGCGGCAACACCTTTGTGCGTACCCCCAACATTGACGCCCTGGCCCATTCCGGCGCGCTGCTGATGAACATGTACGCCCAGTCGCCGGTATGTGCTCCCAGCCGGGCCAGCTTTTTGTCCGGCCGCTATCCGCATACCTGTGGCGTGCGGCAAAACGGACAAAACATCCCCGAAGCCGAGCGCCTGCTTCCGCGCATCCTGGCCGACGACGGCTATGTGTGCGGCCTATCCGGCAAACTGCACCTTAGCGTCTGCCACCCCAGCGTATGCCCGGATATGGAGCGGCGCATCGATGACGGCTACTCCTTCTTCTCCTGGTCCCATCATCCCGCTGCCCGGGGCGGCGAAAACTGGTCCGGCAACGACTATACCAACTGGCTCACCGCCCAGGGCGTCGACTACAAAACCACTCCGCTACCGGACTGCAAGTATGTGGAGATGGGCATGCCTGCGAAGTACAGCCAGACCACCTGGTGCTTTGCGGAGGCCATGCGGTTTATCCAGAGCGAGCAGGACAAACCCTGGCTGTTCTCCATCAACTGCTACGATCCCCATCATCCTTTTAACCCCCCCGCCGAGTATTTTGATCGCTATCGGCCGATGCTGGATCAGCTTCCGCTGCCGGAGTACATCCCTGGGGAGCTGGATCAGAAGTCGATCTTCCAGCAAAAAGATCATCAGGGCGCATACAACTCAAAGGGCAATTATCCCTATGGGGAGATGGACGACCACGATCACCGCTGCCTGAAGGCCGCCTACTGGGCCATGATCGACCATATTGACGATCAGGTGGGCGTCATCGTGCAGTTTTTGAAGGACAACGGGCTGTATGACAATACCATTATCATCTTCACCTCCGATCACGGGGAGAGCCTGGGGGATCACGGCATCTACCTCAAAGGGCCTTACTGCTACGAAAACGGTGTCCATGTGCCCTTTATCATCAGTTGGCCCGGCCATATCCCTGCGGGGGTGCACAGGGATGCGCTGGTGGAGATGATTGATATCGCTCCCACCCTGTGCCAGGCCGCCGGGGTGCAGATCCCCATCACCATGCAAGGCCGCTCCTTTCTGCCGTTGGTCACCGATCCAACACTGCCGGATCGCTTCCGCCAAAGCGTGTATGCCGAGTTCTATAATTCCAATGTCAACCATCGCGATCCCTTGGCCTTTTTGACCATGGTGTGTGATGGCCGT
>JAVBUS010000295.1:0-4383 GCA_031555125.1 Eubacteriales bacterium
CTCGTCCACGGTGCACAGCAGCCGGAACTCGCCATCCATGGTGCCGCTGTATGCCTGTAGCGCCAGTTCGTACCGCTCTCCGGCCTTGGCATCCCGGGTCAGTTCCACCTCGGTGTGGTTGACGTCCAGGCCCTGGCGCGCCTGCCCATTGCACAGGAACAGGAACTGGGCGTTCCGGGCGTCCCAACCCTCCACTTCGGTAAAGAACCGCAGCCACAGCCGCTTACCCGCCATCTCTGAGGACACTGTCAACTCCGCCCGAAACCAGACGTGCCGATCCGCTCCCTCCCAGCGGTCCCGCTGGGCATCAAAGTGCTGCCAAGGTGCCGGGGCCGCCTCGGCTTCCCGGGGCGTAAAATAGAGGCCTTCCTTCATATACCAGCCGTCCACGGTGGCCAGGCGACGAAATGCCTGTTGCTTCAACTGTGCGCAAATAACCCCTGCCCTTTCCCTTGCATAGACCATTCTCGTATCGCTCCTTTATTTGGATCCTAGTGCCGATATGGTAACATGTTGTTGCAGTACTGGCAAGCAAAAAACGTTGTGCGCACGCGCTTGCCAGTGTATACTGCTAACGACAACACAAACAGGAGGTTATCCCCCATGCGCATCGCCTTGAGCAGCTACAGTTTGTCCCACAAGCACAAGTACCAGTCGATGATGGATCTGGTACCCTACCCCGCCAAGGTCAAGGAAATGGGCTTCGACGGCATCGAGTTTTCACTGCATTTTCCCCTGACCGAAGAGGATTGCACCACCGGCGCGAAAGCCTTGCGCCGGGCCTGTGACGATGCGGGCATCCCCTGCGTGGCGGTGTGCACCGGGGCCAACTTTTTGCGCAATGACATGGCCGAGGAGGTTCTTCGGCTACAGCGCTACGTGGAGGTAGCCGCAGTGTTGGGCGCACCGATACTGCGTCACGACGCCGCCTATGGTCCCTCTCCCGCGTCCGCCAACCGCACCTTTGCCGCCGCCTTGACCACCCTGGCCGAGGGTTGCCGTCAGGTTACGGCCTTCGCCCAGGGGTTGGGTGTAAAAACCTGCGTGGAAAACCACGGCCACTTCGTCCAGGATTCCGACCGTGTCATTGCCCTGTGCGAGGCCGTGGCCCACGAGAACTTTGGTCTGTTGGTGGACATAGGCAACTTCCTGTGCGCCGATGAAGCCCCGGCCCTGGCCGTGGCCGCTGTCGCGCCCTACGCCATCCATGCCCACATCAAGGACTTCCATTATAAGCCCGGCACGCAGATTAAGCCCGGCAACGGCTGGTTTCAGTCCCGGGGCGGGCACTGGCTCCGGGGGGCCATCGTGGGCCACGGGGACGTGCCGGTATGTCAGTGCCTGCGCCTGCTAGCCAATGCGGGCTATGACGGATACGTATCCATCGAGTTTGAAGGCTTGGAAGACGTGGACTTCGCCGTCACCGACGGGCTGGCGAACCTGCGGGCGCGGCTGCCTGAATGTACGACAGTACGGTGACCAGGGAAGAGTTCCAATAGATAGCCACCTCGTTGATGGAGGCATAGTCCGAGTCATCCACATAACAGGTGGCCGGGGCCTGATCCGCCGGAAACACAGGCGGGCCTGCATCGGCGGTGTGGCCATTGGGCCCGCCAACCAGCATTCCCGGTGGGGTTTCCTCCGCTAGGATGGCCTGGCTGTGGTGCGGGTGCAGCGCGGGCTGGGCGCCCAGGCCGGTGAGGTAGCACTGGGAAAGCGGGTTTCTGCCCAGCAGGTAGTGTACTTGCTCCCGGGCGGCCTGGAGATACTTGTCCTCCCCCAGCACCCGGTGTCCCACGCACAACAGCAGCGCATCATCCGCCACCAGGGCGTTGCTGCCCCAGCCATAATCATCCCCCAGCGCCGGGCCAAAGGGCTCCTGCGCCGCCGACTGCCACCGCCTTTCGCAGGCCACCCGGATCCGCGCCAGGCCCTCGTTCCGCAGCGGCTCGGCCTCGGCCTGGAGCACCATCAAGGCCCAAACCATGTCGCCGAAGTTGCTGACCTCCATCCAGGCAAAGGGCTCCCCGGGCGCCAGCGCCAGCGCCGCCTTTAGAAAGCGCCGCTCCCCGGTGGCCGCGTACAGCGCCGCCGCCGCCCAGTACCGTTCGTCCTGATGCCCCCAGTCCCCATATTCGCCGGTGAGGATGCCTGGCGGATTGGTGAAGTTGGGGGCATCTTTGTTGTCCTCCAGCCAGTCCCAGGCTCTTAGCGCCGCCGCCAGCGCCCGGGCACGGAACCCAGGATCCTGATAGCATCGGGATGCCATGGCCATCACCGCCGCAAAGTCCGCCGTGGCCGTGGCCGAAATCGGCGAGAGGATCAGTTCCGCCTGGTCTGCATCCGCCGCATAGACCGTGGCAAAATTGGCGGTGGTCACCTTGTGGTACACACCGCCGCTCTGCGGATCCTGCATGGTCAGTAGCCAGTCCAACTCCCAGCGGGCCGCCGCCAGGGCCTCCTGGGCCTCCGGCCGCGCCAGCACCTGCATCAGCAGCAACTCCCCCACCGCTTTGGCGGCGGGCACCGTGTACCGGCCAAAATCCCCCGCATCGTGCCAGCCGCCTTGCACGTTGCGCGTCTCCTCCCCGCCGTACACCCGGGCATCCGCCGTGTGGCAGGCCCCGTGGGACCAGGGCCCGGCCTCCACGGCCACACCGCACCGGTGCAAGTCGTACATGGACAGAGTCACTTCCACCAACCCCCCGTAAGGATCCCGCCGGATCTGAAAGGGGTAGGATGCCGCCTTCCCGCCCCGGAGCACGTAGTGCCCCGGGGTGGTCACCTCGGAAAAATCCACAACCCCCACAAAGGCCTGGACGCCGTCGCTCCATCGGGGTTCCTCCGGTTCACCCTGCCAAACGATGTCCCCGGTAAGGACATCGACCAGTGTGTACGTGTCGGACTGGGCCGTGGTCACGGCACGCTTCACCGCCACCGGGGCATAGCCCAGCTGATCGATGTGGATCCCTTGGCGCTCTTGGGCCAGGGCTACGGCAGAAAAAGCACACCAAAGCAGCCCGGCGCACAGCAGCCGGGTCCACCAACGGTAACCGGTCATAGGATCACCGGCAACCTGCCCTGGGCCGGAAATTCTTCCGCCAGCACACCCAACAGGCCCCGCACCATGGCCGGGGTATAATCGTATCCGCACAGCGCCGCGCCGATCTCCGGGGATAGCGCCACGTCATAGGGCAACCGCAGCGCGCACAGCACCACGGGCTTCCCTTGGGCCAGCACCTCCCGCAGCAAGGCCTGCTGCCCCGGGAATAGCACCGCGCTATAGGTGCCCATCACCACCACTTCCGCCTGGGCACATCCCGCCCGGATCCGGGCCAAGGTGGCCGCATCCGGCTCCGCAGCCCCGTCCACGGTGCAAAAGGCCCCGCCGAACCGGGCCCCGCAGGCCTGTGCAAAGCTGGTGGTCTCACCGGGATCGTCGGCGCCGGTCAGGTTGGCATAGGTGGGCGACAGCGCGAACACCCGCTTGCCTTTCAGGGGCAGCAGCCCGGCCTTGTCGTGGGCCAGGGTCACACACCGGGCTGTTAGCCCGTCGGCAAAGGCACGATGTTCCGCCAGCTCCGCATCGTCCATAGCCTCCGCCGGACGGATCCATCGGGCCTTAGCCGCCAGGACACGCGCCGCGTGCATGTCGATCTCCGCCTCGGTCAGCACACCGTCCTTCACCGCCTGCATCACCGCCTCCACGCTGGCGATCTGCTCCCCCTGGTCGTGGCAGACGCAAACCATGTCCGCCCCGGCGCGGATGGCCATTACACAGCCCGCCGGGGTGCCGTACTGATCCGCGATGGCCTTCATTTGCATGCAATCGGTAACGATCAGGCCGTCAAAGCCCAGCGTCCCCCGTAAGTAATCCGTCAGGATGGGCCGGGACAGCGTCGCCGGAAGCCCCGACGAATCCATGCCCGGGACCAGGATGTGGGTGGTCATCAGGGCCGGGATTTGGGCGGCGATGGCTGCCCGAAAGGGGTGCAACTCCACCGCTTCCACATGGGCGCGGTCATGGGGCACCATGGGCAGCGTCAGGTGGGAATCCTGGGCCGTGTCCCCGTGGCCCGGAAAGTGCTTGCCCACCGGCAGTACCCCGGCGGCGCACAGCCCCCGGAACATGGCGATGCCACAAGCCGCCACCCGGGCCGGATCGTCGCCATAGGAGCGCACGCCGATCACCGGGTTCTTGGGGTTGTTGTTCACGTCCATCACCGGTGCCAGGTTCATATTGACTCCCCCATCGGCCAGTTCACGCCCCATGCGCCGGCCCACGTCGCCGATCACATCCGGGGTTGCCCCCGCGCCCAGCGCCATGCCGCCCGGATAACGCGCATAGGGTTCTGTCAGCCGCGCCACCATGCCCCCCTCCTG
>JAVBUS010000139.1:0-3177 GCA_031555125.1 Eubacteriales bacterium
GGGGGAGATGCCCGGCAGGGTTACGTGCCAGTGCTTGCGAAAGAAGCCCGCGCCTTCAATGGCGGCGGCCTCGTACAGGGCTTGATCCACAGCCTGCAGTGCGGCGATGATAAAAATGTAGTTAAGCCCGATATTCATCCAGATCGTGACCCCGGATACCGATGGCAGTGCGTATTTGACGCTGGTCAACCACTTGTTGCGGGTGCCCAGGATCTGGTTGAGGATGCCCAACTGCGGATGCAGCACGAACAGCATGATCACCGAGATGCACGCCGCGGAGATGGCCAGCGGCATGGCATACACCGTGCGGAACAGGCCGCGCCCGGGAAAGCGCTCGTTGGTGATGATGGCGCACACCAACCCAAGCAGGATGGAACCCACCACCACAATGGAGGCGAACTCAAAGGTGATGCGCAGGCTCAGCAAAAAGTCCTTGTTGGTCAGGGCAGTTACAAAGTTACCCAGTCCCTGATACGCCACCACCTGGCCATTGGGATCGGTGGTGTGCAAGCTCAAATAGAGTGTCCGCGTAAAGGGAACGAAGACGAAGGTGATGAACAGCGCCAAGGATGGTAGGATATACAGGTAGGGGGAAAAGTGTTCGAACCGTAAACTGCGCTTGCGAACCGGTGTCGCCGGGCGCGTGGGCAGGCCGGATGCATGCATACCGGATTCCTCCAGCTCATCAGGATGTTGATAGGACAAGAGCCCCGCAGCCCGCGTGGCCTTGGGGCTCTTGCTATGCGCAGAAAGGGATTACTTGCCGTACACGGTGGTGTTGTAGTTGGCGATGGCGGCATTGCCGGCATCGGCGATGTTGGTCAGGGTTTCCTCCACGCTCTGCACGTCCTCCAGATACAGGCTCATTTGCTCCTGGAAGATGGCGCGCAGTTCCGGCATCACGCCCACGGAAGCGCCGTTGGTGGCGTAGTTGTCCGGACAGTCGTGGAGTTGGTTGATAGCGGTCAGGAAGTTGGGGCGCTCCTTCAAGTAGTCCTTGAAGCTCTGTTCCTCATAAGCCTTGGTGTTGGCGCAGAAATAGCCGGTAGACTGGCTGAACTGAGCGGACACAGCGGCGGAAGTAGCGTACTTGATGAAGGTCCAGGCATCCTGTACCTTTTGCTCGTCGTCGGACTTGGCCAGCCAAAGGTTGGCGCCGCCGATGATGACTGCATTTTCCGACTTCTCCAACATGCTGGGCAGGTAGGCCGTGCCCAACTCAAATTGGCCGTCGATGCTGGTGAGCAGCGTGCTCAGCTGTGCGGTGGATTCCAGCATGATGCAGGTTTGCCCTGCGATGAAACCGGCCCGAGAAGCGGCGTTGTCCACGCCGTAGTTATAGACAATACCGTCATCGACGAGCTTTTTCCATGTCTCCAATACCTGTTTGCCGGTGCCGTTCTCGGTGAACTCGATGGCGGTGGCGATGTCGGTACGGCCATTGTTATTGTTGACGTAGTTGGCGCCGATGCCCGCCAGGAAGTTTTCAAAGAACCAGCCGTAGATGGGGATGCCCATGGCATTGCGCGTGATCGTGCCGCCGTCCTTGACGGTCAGCTTGTCGGCGATCGCCACGATCTCCGCAAAGGTTGTGGGGGGATTCTCCGGATCCAGACCCGCTTCTTTGAAGGCGGTCTTGTTATAGTACATGATAGGCGTGGAGGGGTTGAAGGGGATGCACAGCATCTTGGGCTGGCCGTCTACCTGATAGGTGTAGTAACGGCGCAGCGCGGGTTCGATATCGTCGATGGTGATGTACGGATCTTTGTCCAGCATGTCTTGGAACGGGATGGCGTAGCCGGAGCTGGCTAGGAAGGTGGTGCCCAGCTCAAACATTTGCCACATATCCGGGCCGGTGCCCGCGGGCATGGCGGCCTTGAGCTTTGTCAAGCATTCGTCATAGCCGCCCTGGAAAATGCCTTCCACCCAAATCTCATCCTGAGAGGCGTTGAAGTTGTCGATGACCGCCTGGACTGCCTCGCCGATGACCCCTCCGAAACAGTGCCAGAAGGTAACCGTGCGGCGTCCGGCGGGGGCCTGCTGCTGCTCGGCGGCCCATGCCGTGGGGAGCATGCATGCAAAGCACAGTGCGCATACCAACAGAACCGAGAGAACCTTGCAGCCAAACTTACGTTTCATACCAGGTGTCCTCCTCGTTACGTTTGGTTGGGGGATTACACCCTCATCGGTTGCCCATAGTATAGCGCAACATGTGGGCAAATGATATAGAAAATGCGAAAAAAGCAGGTAAAGAATACAAAAAATCTGCCGGCGTTTCCGCAGACAGATCGGTTTAGTGGAGGACTCCTGTTATTTTGTCTGTGTCGGCACGTTGCCGCCGTTGTCGGTTAGGGTGCCGCCCGGCCCCTGGGTATAGGGCATGGCCCCAAAGTCGGTGAACGTGTTCCCGCCCAGGGTAAAGGCCACCTTGTCACCCAGCACCACCGCGCCCAGATCCTGCAGTGCGCGGTTGCCGCTGAACAGGCAGTCGGTCAACGACAGGGAGCCGGTGGCCTCCTCACCGCCTTCTACATAGATGGCACCGCCGATGCCGCCCTCGCCATCCTTCCCAGTCACGGCTTGATTATTCACAAAGCTGCAACCGAGCAAAGTGGCGTTGCTGCCTTCCTTGGCGTTGACAAACACCGCACCACCGTTCAGGCCGCTGCTATTGCCGACGAACACGCAGCGCTGCGCCTGCAGCGTGCCGCCGCGGCGGGCGGCGATAGCACCGCCAACGTTGCTGGCGAAGTTCCCCTCGAAAACGCAGTTTTCCAGCACGGCGCTTGTGCCTTCGGCCCGGACATAGATAGCGGAGGCACGCTTGGGGTAGTTGGCGTTGCGCATGACGGCGTTCTTAAGGGTCAGCGCACCGGAACTGACAACTTTGGCGGCATCGCCTTCACCCTCAGTCTCATTTTCAATCGTGAAGAAGCCAAACTTGCCGGCGCCGTCGAACACGTGTCCGTTGGCATCGATGGTGATGGGGCGGGTCACCGGGATAGCGGCCTTGGCCGTGGCCCGGGATACCGCATCGATATGGTCAGTGGTGATGTCGCCGGTCAGGATGATGGTGGCACCATCGGGGGCGGTGCCACGGGTGATCACGTCATCGTGGGCATCGTCTGGGTTGGTGGCGCTGGGCTCCATGGAGCCCACCAAGGCGCGCAGCTCCTC
>JAVBUS010000127.1:0-5118 GCA_031555125.1 Eubacteriales bacterium
AATGTGTTGTTCGACATGAATGTGAACTCCTACGTGAGCATTGATTTGCAACGTTTTGCGGCGGCGGTGGAGGCCGTGGGAGGCATCCAAATGACCCTGGATGAAGAAGAGGCGGCGGCGTTGGCCTTGCCCGCTAAGGAAGTGATCACCCTGGACGTGGCGCAGACGCTGGCCTATATGCGCTTGCCCAGGACCGATCTGACACGGGACCGCGCCTATGCCGTCATCATGCAGGCCCTATTCCAAGGGACCCGCGACAAGACCATGAAAAAGCTCACCGGCTTGCTGCAAAAGGTGCTGCGCAGTGTGGATACCAACATGAGCCTGATGGACATGGTGGGCTTGGGCAGCAAGGTGATGGGCAGCAAGGTGCGCGACGAGCGCCAAATGCCCGCAGCGGAAGCGCTGACACCGGTGCAGGACGGCGATGTGATGTATTACCAAACCGACATGCAAGCGCTGAAGACCCGCATTCACACCTATCTATTCCCAGCGAAATAGCCATCGACGCCCTCGAAGGAAATGCGGGATGCATTTCGTTCGAATGCGCGGCTTGCGCCGTGACTCGCTTTGCTCGTGATGGTAGGTATGGGCAACACCGCGCAAATCGAGCAGTCGTCCACAGGGATCTTTTTGTGCTGCTCTGTGTCGCGCTTTCGGTCGCCGTGGCGCTGCCACGGCTTCCTACAGGCTCCTCGATCAGCGCGAAAATCTCTCCCGTGGCCAACTACTCTCCTTGTGCGGTGTTACCTATGTTTTCCTAACGGAAAACTTCCCGCCCGGCCGGCAAAGCCGGTCGATACGATCTCCATTTGAAGGGGCCGATGCCCTTCATTCATCCCCAAATCGGAAAACCTACTTTGTTGATGGTCTGAAGCATACAGCGTTTGCTGCATGCTTCTTTTCCGTTTTGGGAAACCTGTATGCAGAGCTTTGGGATGTGGGAGGAAGCACCATGCAGAAACCAAAAAATCTGTGGTATACCTGGGGATGGTGGATCGCAGCGGCCATGGCCGTGTTGACGACGGTGGCGCTGCTATGGCAGCCGTGGACACTTTGGCGTCAGAACAGCGTAGCGCAGCCGCCCGTAGCGGAAGGGGAGGTGCCGGATGAACAAGCGGCACAGAGCCTTTCACAAGGCGGGTTCGTGAGCGCGGCGACCTTGCTGGATCAGACGCTGCATTATCTGCCCTGCGGTCACAGCGTGCAGCGGCGGGTGCCCCCGGAGAATGCCTGGATCGGCATGGATCGCGCCGCCATTGAAAAAGCGCTGCCGGACTATCGCGTCACTGCCTTTGGCAGCAAGGAGATCGTCATGCAGCGCGATATGGGGATCTTTTGTCCGAAACACTGGGTGCTAAAACCAGACGACCAGGGGGAGTTGACCATCTGGCAGAACGAGTTGGGGGAGGCCATGGTGCGCGTGCGGGGACTGGGGATCGGCGCGGAGGACGTGCCGGAAAGTGAACGTGAGAGCGTCCGCAGCGGTAAACCCTTTGATACGCTAGAGACGCTGGAGGGTTGGCTGGAAAGCGCGGACAGCTAGGTGGCTATCGTGGGGGACAGCACGCGGCGGATAACAGCGCTTCGCCCGCGTCTATGGCGGCCAGCACCGCGCTGGGCGCGGGGCCGCCGGGCAACGACCGCAAGGAAACACAGGAATCGATGGACAACGCTTGCTGTGCATCGTCGCCGAACAATGGCGAGAAAGCTTGTAGCTCCGTCAGGGACAGATCCAGCAGCGCTTTGCCTTCTCGCAGGCAATGGAGCACCAGTTTGCCGATGACCTCGTGGGCCTCCCGAAAAGGCATACCCTGTTTGACCAGATAGTCGGCGGCATCGGTGGCGTTGGTGAATCCGCCTGCTGCGCCGCGCGCCATCACATCGGGCCGGAAGCGGGCGGTGCGCAGCATTTGGGTGAACACCGTCAGTGATTTTACCAAAGTGTCTCGGGCGTCGAACAGCGCTTCTTTGTCCTCTTGCATGTCTTTATTATAGGCCAGTGGCAGCCCCTTCATGGTGGTGAGCAGCCCCATCAGATCCCCATAAACCCGCCCGGTCTTGCCGCGGATCAACTCTGCCACGTCCGGATTTTTCTTTTGCGGCATGATACTGGTACCGGTGGAAAATGCGTCGTCCATCTACATAAACCGGAACTCATCGTTGCTCCACAGAATCATTTCCTCGCAAAAGCGGGAAAGATGCATCATAGACAAGGACGCTGCGCTTACATAATCCAGCACAAAGTCGCGGTCGCTTACGCCGTCCAGGCTGTTTTGTGTGATGGCGGAAAAACCCAACAGCACGGCCACACGCTGGCGGTCCAAGGGATATGTGGTGCCCGCCAGCGCACCGGAACCCAAGGGCATCACATCGGCCCGACGATGGGCATCCCGGAAGCGATCCATGTCCCGGGTGAACATTTGGAAATAGGCCATCAGGTGATGGGCCAGGCTGATGGGCTGCGCCTTTTGCAAGTGGGTGTACCCGGGCATGACGGTGTCGGTATGATGCCGGGCCAGTTCCAGTAGCAAGGCACATAGTTCCCGCAGCAGATCGTGAGCTTCCACCGCGATGTCCTTGGCATACATTCGGGCGTCCAGGGCCACCTGGTCGTTGCGGCTACGGCCGGTGTGCAGGCGCTTTCCCGCCTCGCCGATGCGGGCGATGAGCAGGGTTTCGATGTTCATATGGATGTCTTCGGCGGCGACGTCAAAGGTGACTCGCCCTGCCTCTATGTCCCCAAGGATTTCCCGCAGACCCTCCACGATGCGGGAGCCATCCTCGGCGGGGATGATGCCCTGCTCGCTCAGCATGGTGGCGTGGGCAATGGACCCTGCGATATCCTGGCGGAAAAGACGCTGATCGAAATGAATCGAGGAATGAAAGTCGTCCACCAGGCCGTCGGTCTGCTTCTCGAACCGGCCACCCCACAACTTCATAATCAATGCTCCCTTCAAAAAACCGGAGCGCACGGCATGCGCCCCGGTGCTATCCCTTTGGTTCTGTTACTTGCCTTGCTTTTCCTGCATCAACGCTTGGACTTTTAGGGGCAGCCCAAACAGGTTGATAAAGCCCTCGGCGTCCTTGTGATCGTACAGGGAGGCGGAATCGCCAAAGGTGGCGATCTGCTCCGAGTACAGGGTGTAAGGGGAGCGCACACCGGCGGGCAGCACATTGCCCTTGTACAGCTTCATTCGCACCTCACCGGTGACGTTTTGCTGCGTGCTGTCCACAAAGGCGGACAGTGCCTCCCGCAGGGGGGTATACCAGCAACCGTCATAGACCAGTTCCGCGAACCGAACCGCTACCTGTTCCTTATAGTGGGCAGTGGCGCGGTCCAGGGTGATGGACTCCAACTCGCGATGGGCGGCATAGAGCAGCGTGCCGCCGGGGGTTTCGTACACGCCGCGTGATTTCATGCCCACAAGGCGGTTTTCCACCATGTCGGCGATACCGACACCGTTGCGGGCAGCGATCTCGTTAGCTTTCTCAATCAGGGCTACAGGGGAGAGGGCCTCTCCGTTGACGGCGGTGGGGATACCCTGGGCAAAGGTGAGGGTCACGTATTCCGGCGCATCCGGCGCCTCTTCGGGGTGCTTGCAGATCAGGGTCAGATCCTGTGGCGGCTCGTTCCACGGGTCTTCCAAATCCGCGCCCTCGTGGCTCAGGTGCCACAGGTTGCGGTCCATGGAATAGGGGCGCTTTTTGCTTACCGGCACGGGGATGTTCCGGGCGTTGGCGTAGTCGATGGCTTCCTCCCGGCTCTTGATATCCCAGATGCGCCAGGGGGCGATGATCTCCATGTGGGGATCAAACGCCTTGATGGTCAGCTCAAAGCGCACCTGGTCGTTACCCTTGCCGGTGGCGCCGTGGCAGATGGCGGTGCAGTGCTCCTTGTGGGCGATCTCTACCAAGCGTTTGGCGATGATGGGGCGGGCAAAGGAGGTGCCCAGCAGGTACTTGCCCTCGTACACGGCACCGGCCTTAAGGGTGGGCCAAATAAAGTCGGTGACAAACTCCTGTTGCAGGTCTTCAATGTACAGCTTTTCTGCGCCGGATTTTGCGGCCTTTTCGTGCAGGGGGGCCAACTCTTCGCCCTGGCCCACGTCGGCGGCCATACAGATCACGGCACAGCCGTAATTCTCTTTTAACCAGGAGATGATGATCGAAGTATCCAGCCCGCCGGAATAGGCGAGCAGCACGCGCTTTTGTTCCGCCATGGGGGTACGCCTCCTTTTACTATGCAGACAATATGGATAATATACAACAGATTGGCGGGAAAATCAACCGATATGCGAATAATAATTCACGCCTTCCTGCAACCAAGCAAAGGCGAAAGCGCATTCGCCTTTGCTTGACAGAATGATGAAAAACACATACACTATAGGAAACCAATTCGCATTCTGCGAGAATCGAGGTACCTTTGACGATCTTAGGCATTGATCCCGGGTTGGCTACCATGGGCTGGGGCGTGATCCGCAAGGAAGGGTCCAAGCTGCGCATGGTGCAATACGGGACGCTGATCACCCAGCCGGGCATCACGTTGCCGCATCGTCTGCGCACCATCTTTATCGGCGTGCAGCAGCTGATGCACACCTACCAGCCGGACGAAGTTGCCTTCGAAGAACTGTTCTTTTCTAAGAATGTGACCACTGGCATGGCGGTGAGTGCGGCCAGGGGGGTGGCCCTGGTGGCCGTAGCGGAAAAGACCGACCGCCTTTACGAGTACACGCCCATGCAGGTAAAGCAGGCCGTAGTGGGCTATGGCAAAGCAGAAAAGAAGCAGGTGCAAACCATGGTCAAAATGCTGCTGGGCCTGGAGGAGATCCCCAAGCCCGACGATGCGGCGGACGCGTTGGCCGTGGCCGTTACCCATGCGCATACCGGTGTGGCGGTGCAGCAGTTTAAGATGCGCTGATCACAACGCAGCCGATAGGAGAGAAGGGCATGTACGCATTTATCGAGGGGACCATTGAAGAGAAGCGTCAGGGCGAGATCGTCATCTGTGCCGGGGGTGTGGGCTACCTGTTGGCCTGTTCCGCCACCACCGTAGCCGCCGCGCCGCCTCAGGGAGACGCCTTCCGTTGCTATACGCACCTATCGGTGCGGGAGGAT
>JAVBUS010000086.1:0-6819 GCA_031555125.1 Eubacteriales bacterium
TCCGCTCGCGGGTATGCACCTATTACGGTACAGGTGGGCGTGCCGGTGACATGGACAATCAGCATGGCGAAAGGGGACCTCAACGGCTGCAACAACGCCATACAGATCCCTGCCCTGGACATCGAACAACAGCTGGCGATCGGGGATACCGTGGTGACCTTTACGCCCACGGCGGTGGGCAGCATTCCCTATAGCTGCTGGATGGGCATGATCCGGTCCACCATTCTGGTGGTGGACGACCTGCCGGTTAGCGAATCGGTGGAGAACCGCCCGGAAGCAATGGCTGCCGTGCCGGTGGCGGTACAGGGCCCGTCACGCCCGGTGATCACGGCAAAGCCCCGGTCAGTGCCCAGTTGCTGCTGCGGGGAATGATGCATTACGCTGCCGATGGAGGCAGCTTTTCTCAAAGCGTTTGTATACCCATGGGGGGTATGGTATAATGAATGTATCATGAACCGGGAGGAACCAGCATGGACAACAAATGCGCATTGTGCGATCAGGCAGATGGCATGCGTCGCAGCCACCACAGCGACAAGCTGAAAACGGATCTTACCGCCCGCCTAAACAAGATCGAGGGCCAGGTTCGTGGGATCAAAGGGCTGGTGGAGAAGGATACCTATTGCGATGATGTGCTCAACCAGCTATCCGCCGTACAGTCGGCGCTCAACAGCGTGGGGAAGGTGCTGCTGGAGGCCCATGTGAAGAGCTGCGTTACCGAGCGTGTCAAGGCCGGGGATACCGAGGTGATAGAGGAACTGATGGCCACCATCAAGAGATTGATTCGATAGTGAGGCAAGCGCTTATGAAAAAGATTATGGCAGGGATCCTTTGCCTGCTGACATTGGCGACATTGGCTGGGTGCGCCCGGGTACAGACCGGCGATCCGGTGGCCGACGGCGCACTGAAGGCATTTAATGGCATGGTCAGTCAACACAAGGACCGAAAGGGCTTTCACGCCACCATGCAACACTGGGGAATAACCCTATCCGGGGCGGATAAATTCGAGTGGAGCAAGGATACGTCGGCCAACGGTATCGACTTTGCCATGGTGATGGCCGCCGAGCCTTTTCTGGCCGCCGGACTCGATGTGACGCGGCTGTCGGACTACGTGTTCAAAGCCGCCACCGTGGAGGAAGGCAAGGCGGTGCCCGACTTGTTGATTCATCCTTACAACGTCAGCGACAAAAAGGAAACGGCGCAGGGTTCAGACGACGCCATGCGCCGACTTCTAAAGCAAGATCCGACCCTTGTGACCTACAATCCGGATGCCTTTGCTTACAGCCTAAACCTGTCCCAGGGATACTCGGTACAATGGATGGAGACACCAAAAGCGGGGGCTGCCGATCTGGTTTTTCGCATCGCGGCCGATCCGCTGATCGCCGCCGGGGTGGATGCGTCGCAACTGGCCGTGAGCGGGTGGCTCTATCAGCCCGCGGGCATGGATACAAACCTGGGCGATCATCCCAATCAGTTTATCAAGCAATACGCGCTGTCTGACGCGCAATAAGGAGGCGAACCCATGACCAGCGCATCGCTGAACATACAAGGCATGACCTGTGCAGCTTGTGCCAAGGCCGTGGAACGGGTGACCAAAAAGCTGGACGGCGTGACGGAATCCAGCGTCAATCTGGCCACGGAAAAGCTGCGGATCGATTTCGATGAACAGCGGGTATCGGTGCAGGCCATCTGTGCCGCCATCGAAAAAGCGGGGTACAAGGCCGTTGTGCCTTTAGAAAACCAAACCTTCCACATTGGGGGCATGACCTGCGCGGCCTGCTCCCGGGCTGTGGAGCGGGTTACGGGGAAACTGCCCGGCGTCACCACGTCGGCGGTGAACCTGGCCACGGAAACCCTGCGTATCACCTTTGACCCGGAGCAGGTCTCAACGGCCCAGATCAAGGCCGCTATCACCAAGGCGGGCTACACAGCAACCCAGGAGGTCGACCGTCGGAATCCTGTACCCCACAGGCAGCAGGAGATCCAGTCCCTGCGTCGGCGACTGATCGGCTCGGCGGTGTTTGCGGTGCCGCTTTTTCTGGTGGCCATGGTGCCCATGCTACTGGAGCTGATGGGGTTGCCGCTACCCCTTTGGCTCAATCCCATGCACAATCCTGTGCCCTTTGCGGTGCTGCAGTTTGCGCTGTGTACGCCGGTGGTGTGGATCGGGCGCAAGTACTTCATCGTGGGGTTCCGCAACCTGGTCAAGGGCAATCCCAACATGGATTCCCTCATTGCCCTGGGCACTTCGGCAGCGTATCTCTTCAGTTTTTACGGAATGTATCAGATTCTGGACGGCAATGTGGACTTCGCGCTGTACTTTGAGTCCGCGGCGGTGATCCTAACCCTGATTACCCTGGGCAAGTATATGGAGGCTGTGTCCAAAGGCAAGACCTCCGAGGCGATTAAGCAGCTCATGGAGCTGGCCCCCAAGCAGGCCTTGGTGGAACGGGACGGCGTGGAGTTGACCCTGCCCCTGGACGAGGTGCTGGTGGGGGATATCGTCGTGGTGCGCCCCGGGCAAAAGGTACCGGTGGACGGCATCGTCACCGAGGGACGCACCGCCATGGACGAGTCCATGCTCACCGGGGAGAGCATCCCCGTGGAGAAGCAGCCCGGGGATCCGGTGATCGGCGCCAGCATCAACGGGAACGGGGTCATCCGCTACCGCGCCACCAAGGTGGGCAAGGACACGGCGCTGGCCCAGATCATCAAGTTGGTGGAGGATGCCCAGGGATCCAAAGCCCCCATCGCCCGGATGGCGGACATCATCTCCGGCTACTTTGTCCCGGCGGTGCTGGCGTTGGCGGTGGTCGGCGCGGGGCTGTGGTACTTCGTGGGTGGGGAAACCCTGTCTTTTTCCGTAACGATCCTAATCTCGGTGTTGGTCATCGCCTGTCCTTGTGCCCTGGGGCTGGCCACCCCCACCGCCATCATGGTGGGCACCGGCAAGGGGGCGCAGTACGGCGTGCTGATCAAGAGCGGCGTGGCCCTGGAAACCGCGCACAAGATCGATACCGTGGTGCTGGACAAGACCGGTACCATCACCGAGGGAAAGCCGACCCTGACGGATTTAATTCCGGCGGCGGACGCCCCCTCCGCCGATGCCCTGCTGTGCCTGGCCGCTTCCTGCGAAAAGGGCAGCGAGCATCCCCTGGGAGAGGCCATCGTCCGGGCGGCGGAGGCGCGCGGCCTAGACCTGTTACCGGTGGGCCGGTTTGCCGCTATCCCGGGACAGGGCATCGCCGCAGAGGTGAAGGAACAGAGCGTGTTGCTGGGCAATCAAGCGCTGATGGCGGCCCAGGGCGTGGCTATGGCCCAGGCGGAGCAGACGGTGGCACAGTCCCTGGCCGACGCGGGCAAAACCCCCATGTTCATGGCCGTGGATGGCCGGTATGCGGGGCTGATCGCCGTGGCCGACACCATGAAGCCCTCCAGCGCGGAGGCAGTGGCGCGACTGCACAAACTGGGTCTCTCCTTGGCTATGATCACCGGGGACAATGCCCGCACCGCCCGGGCCATCGCCCGGCAAGCGGGCATCGACACCGTGTTGGCAGAGGTGCTGCCCCAGGACAAGGCCCAGCAGGTCAAGTCACTGCAGGCCGGCGGCAAAAAGGTGGCCATGGTGGGGGATGGCATCAACGACGCCCCGGCCCTGGCCCAAGCCGATGTGGGCATGGCCATCGGATCGGGCACCGACGTGGCGATGGAATCCGCCGACATCGTGCTCATGAAGAGCGATTTGCGGGATGTGGCCACGGCCATCGCTCTTTCCCGGCGGACCATCACCAACATCAAGCAAAACCTGTTCTGGGCTTTTGCGTACAACACCCTGGGCATTCCGGTGGCCATGGGGGCGCTGTACCTGTTGGGGGGGCCGTTGCTCAACCCCATGATCGGGGCGCTGGCCATGAGCCTGTCCTCGGTGTCGGTGCTGACCAACGCCCTGCGGCTGCGGGGTTTCAAGCCAGCCAAATAATGCTGCTTCTCCTATGATTGGACGCATATCACGCGGATATTTTGCCGCCCGGCGTTGTCGGCCTCCGTCTGTGTAGCTGCCGGCTACGCCTCCTTCGGGCTCCTAGCCAAGTGGCAATATCCCTTGCGATCTATTGCGCGAAATCAAACACGCCCTAGTGGGCTGTAAAGCCTAAAATTTCGTCATTTGCTTGATCTATTTCCGCCTGGCTTTGTCGCCCTCCGCTCAACGTAGCTGCCGGCTACGTATCGCTCCGGCTCCGTGCTAGGCGAAAATATCTCAGCGCATCTGCCGGAAATTTCAAGCTTTACAGACCACTGGTATAAGGAGCAGGTGACATCATGCCGTATCAAGATACCATCTTGGTGGTAGACGACGAGCCCAAGATATTGGCGATGGTTTCGTCCTACTTACAAAGCAGTGGATACCGGGTGTTGACCGCCGCCACGGGGAACCAAGCCCTGCATCTGTTGGCGGCGGAGCCGGTGGCCCTGATGATCCTGGATCTGATGCTGCCGGACGTGTCCGGTGAGGAGGTTTGCCGGATCACACGGCAACGCTCCAATCTGCCCATCATCATGATGACCGCCAAGGTGGCGGAGGAAAACGTACTCTATGGTTTTGGCCTGGGTGCCGACGATTATGTGATCAAGCCGTTCAGCCCTCGCCAACTGGTGGCGAGGGTTGCGGCAGCTTTGCGCAGGGCGGGCGACGATGGGATGAAGGGGAGGGTGCTGACCTGGGGGGAGCTGACGCTGGATATGGCGTGTCGCCAGCTTACCAAGGGGGGGCAGGCGGTGCCGCTAACGCCCCACGAATACAAGATCCTGGCCCTGCTCATGGCCCGACCGCAGCGCGTCTTCACCCGGGAGGAGATCATTGCCCACGTGATGTCGGACGCCTTTGACGGATTTGACCGGACCATTGATTCCCATATCAAGAACCTGCGACAAAAGATCGAAGATAAGCCCAAGTCGCCTCAATATGTGCGCACGGTGTATGGGATGGGCTATCGATTTGGGGGTGAGGTACGTCCGTGATGAGCATTCGACGCCGCTTGATGTTGACCTATGCGCTGTTCATTTGTGTGCTGGTTGTGCTGATGAGCCTAGTCACTAATCAACTCTCCGGAAAATTATTTGCTGGCTTTGTCAGAAAAAATATCGCGGAGCAGAGTCAAAGGATCGCGGAGGCCCTATCGGAACAGTACGTGCCGGAGAACGGCACCTTTGATCAAAGCAACCTGCTGGCCCTGGGGATGAGTTATGTACACCAGGGCTACATCCTTTCCGTGGAGGATGCCACGGGGGGCGTCATTTGGGACGCTCGGGCCTGCGACATGGAGGAATGCGCCGAGGTGATCCGGGAGATCGAGGTGCGGATGCAGACCGGGAAGCACCCGGCGGGCAAGTTTGCCGAGCGTACCTACCCGCTGACGTATGGGGACGATACCGTGGGGTATGTGCGGATTGAGACATACAATCCATTCTTCTTTAGTGAGAGCGAAGCGGCGTTTTTGCGTTCTTTGGACAGATACTTGCTGCTCATCGGCGCGGTGTGCGCGCTATTGAGCATGGGTATCTCCGCCGTGCTGGCCGGCGCATTGGCTAGGCCTATTCTCAAAGCGGCCCAGACCGCCAAGCGGATCGCCGGGGGCGACCTGGCGGGCAGGATACCGGAAGATCAAAAGACCCAAGAACTACTGCAGCTTACCCGTTCGGTGAACGAGCTGGCGGCCGCCCTGGAACAAGGCCAGCGCTGGCAAAAGCGGCTGATCAGCGATGTTGCTCACGAGCTGCGCACGCCTTTGACCACGCTGCAGGGCAACTTGGAAGCCATGATGGACGGCGTGTGGGAGCCGACGTCCCAGCAGCTGGCCAGCTGTCATGAGGAGGTCATTCGGCTGAACAAGCTCGTGGCAGACCTAGGGCTGCTCTCCCTGTTGGAGCAGGAGACTTTGGTGCTGCAAAAGACCTCGTTTGACCTGGCGGTATTGCTTGCCGGGGTGGCGGAGCAGTTTGCGTACATGGCGGCGGAGAAGGGCATCGTCCTGGCCTTTGCGGGGGCCTCTTGTCCGGTGTATGCCGATCATGACCGGCTGAAGCAGGTGTTTCTCAACCTGATTTCCAACGCCGTGCACAACACCGATCAGGGCCGGGTGGACATCCTCTTGGATACAAGTCGGGCAGGCGTGACGGTGCGGGTGGCGGATACTGGCATCGGCATTGCGCCGAAGGATCTGCCCCACATCTTCGAACGATTTTATCGCGCCGATGGGTCCCGCAGCCGGGCCACTGGCGGCGCGGGCATTGGCCTGACGGTGGCGGCCTCCATCGTGGCGGCCCACGGTGGAACCATCGAGGCTCGCAGTGGGGATGAAAAAGGCAGCGTCTTTTGCGTAACGCTGCCGGGGATGGGGCCGGTATAGGCCATTTTTGCTGCATAAGGCAACCCCGCACAAATCGGGCAGGCGTCCACAGGGATCTTTTCGTGCTGCTCTATGTCACGCTTCCGGTCGCCGTGGCGCTGCCACGGCTTCCTACAGGCTCCACGATCAGCGCGAAAATCTCTCCCGTGGCCAACGACCCTCCTTTGTGCGGTGTTACCTTAACGAATCCCCGCGTTGTCCATGTGGGTCTTGTTGACGAAGTCTAGGTGGTACAGCTTGTCCCCGTGGTTGATGTTCAGGGTGCCCGTTTGCAGACGAATGGCCAGGATGCAGCAGTTCTCATCCTTTTCGTTGTTGGCCATGTCATACCAGATCGCAAAGGCATTGCGGAGCTTGAGCCTTAACTCGGCGTTTTTGGGGTCCATGACCCAGCCCAGGTTTTCCCCGATGCCGT
>JAVBUS010000123.1:0-10395 GCA_031555125.1 Eubacteriales bacterium
TCCCCCACGCCGACCTGCTCCCCCAGGGAGAAGGCTGCGCCCTGCCAATGGCCCAGCTAAGCCACCAACCCCTGCGGATCCTACAGGCCCGCATCGGCGGCATGCCTACCACCGCGCTGTTGGACGAGGCCCAAAGCCTGATCTTACTGCCCGGCTTGCCACCCCTGCCCAGCCCCATGCTGTACACCGAAGAAGCGATCATCGACCCCGCTGCGGAGCACCACATGGACCTGCGGGTGCGCTATACCTATCGCCCCCGTCCCCTGGCGGAGGACGACGACCTGCCCAAGCTACCCTTTTGGACCCACACCGCCCTGGCCGACTGGGCCACTTGGCGGCTGTACATGAACGGCAACAGCCAGAAGCAGCACCGTGGCCTGGCCTACCGCGCTGCCTATGACGAGGTGTTCCGCCGCCTAAAGCCCTTTGGGGAAGGGCTGAGCGGTTACAGCCAATTCCACAGCCTGTACACCCCCAACCGGCTAGGGGGCGATCGCCCATGAGCACGCGCTATACCGGGACCCCGGAGACCACGGTGCAGATCCGGCGCTTTCGTGGCATCAACCAACAGGACGGCTTGGACAACGTGAACACAGAATACGCTGCCTATGCGGAGAACTGCGATACCCGGGGCGGTGTGCTTTGCCCCACCCGAGCGCCCCGGGAGATCTTTTCACCCTTGCCCGCCCCCGTGAAGACCCTGGCCTGCTTTCATCGGCGTTATCACACCCGCGCCGATAGCGCCGACGTGCTGGTAGCGGCGGCGGGCGGGTGCTTGTATGCGCGGTGCGAAACCGACGCCGACTGGCGGTGCATCGCCGAGGGCTTCACCTGCGACGACTTCGACTTCGTCACCTACGAAATCAACCGGGAGGGCGACGACGCCCCCGTGGACGTACTGCTCATCACCAACGCCATGGACGGCATGCACTGCATCCATGGCGATGACTTCCGTGTGGAACCCGTGCCCACACCCAAAAAGTTTGGTGCGATTTGCCGACATGCCGAGCGGATTTGGGGCACCGCCATCGATGGCGATCCCGACATGTTGGCCTACAGCGCCCCCTACGACCCCTTCGACTGGAGCCCAAACCCGGCCATCCCGGAGGATGGCGCGGGCGATATCCTGCAGCCCTCCTGGGACGGGGACCGGTTCATCGCCCTGCGAAATTACGGCGAATATCTGCTGGCCTTCAAAGGCAACTCCATCTGGCGCGTGTTGGGCACCGATCCCGGCCAGTACGCCATGCGCCAGCAATATGGCCAGGATGGTGCCGTGGCGGAAAACACCATCGCTACCCTGCGGGATACCGTCTACATGCTGTGTGAACACAGCATCAGCGTGTACGAAGGCGGCGGCGTGCGGCCCCTTCACAGCGGCGTTCTGCGGGGCGTGTTTGCCCGCATCAGCCGCGACGCGGTGGCCGGTGCCACGGCGGTGTGTCACCAATCCCGCTACCTGCTGGCCGTGCCCTTGGACAACAGCCCCGTCAACAACGCCCTGATCGAGTTCGACACAGAGCACCAAACCTGGATGCTGCGCACCGGCATCAGCGTGGGCGCTTTTTGCCCGTATGGCGAACGGCTGCTTTGCACCAGTGCCCAGGGCCCGGGCAGGATTTATGCCATGGACGAAGGCCTGGCCCAGCCGTTGCGCTGGGTCAGCCCCACCCTGGATCTGGCCGCCAAGAACGCGCAAAAAAGCGGCTTTCGCGTATACCTAACCGCCCAAGCGGATACCCAGGCGGAGTTGACCCTGTCCCTGGAAACCGAACGCAAGGCCAAGGGCAAGTGCATCGTGCTGCCCCCCGGCAATGACCTGATCCGTCGTATCCGGCTGTGCAACCGGGGCAGGCGCTTGCGCCTGGCCATCAGCGCCCCCGGCGGTGCCATGTGGCGGCTTACCGGCGGTCTGCAGATCGACTTGGAGGTGGATGCGGATTGACCAGGCGCACCCCGCCCCACATCGCGCAATATGAACACCCCACGGTCCCCGGTGACTGGGGCCTGGAGGCACGCCGCTTTGCTGAGCAGCTGCGGGCCGTGTTGGACGACATCTATCGTCGCTATGGTCGCCTAAGGATGGAGGACATGAGCACCGATACCCGCGCCCTGATCCAAAGTTTTGCCGGACAGAGCGAGGTCAGCGGCCTGGCCCAGGCGCTGGGGGCCGTGGCCGACCGCCTGGGCGCGCTGATGTCCGGCACCGGCGTGTTGGATGCCCTTCCCCTAGGCACCTGGCTGCCCTTCTCCGGCGAGGCCCCTCCCAGCCCCAAGTGGCTCTTCGCCCAGGGTCAACACCTCGACCCGGCGCTGTATCCACTGGCCCACGCCCTCTTTGGCGGCACGATGCCCGATGCCCGCGGCCGCATGCTGGCAGGCCTGGACACGCTGCAAGGTGAGTTTATCCGCCTACACCAAACCGGCGGCGAAAAGTGTCACGCCCTTACTGAGCAGGAACTGCCAGCTCACACCCACACCCAGGAACCCCACAACCACACCACGGCCTATGGCACCGTCGGCGGAACCGGAGGCGCTGCCGCCGCTGCCAAGTCCGGCACCGCCACCTACAACGCCGCCGCCACCGCCATCAACCAACCCACCGGCGGCGGGCAACCCCATAATAACCTGCCGCCCTACCTGACGGTGCAGTACATCGTCAAGGTGATGGTGTGAGAACGGCGTGCGCGGACGAGCGCCTCACGCTTCCTCCCCCATTCATCCCTCTCCAGAAAGGAGCCACCCATGGACGCCATCAAAATCGTGTTCCAGCCAGGGCCCTCCGGCCTCGTCATCGTGGCCGATCCCCCGGCCCTGGGCACCCAATTCGACAACCTGGCCCGTCAGATTCACTTCCTGCGCCCAGCCCAACATGCCGCAGACGAGCTGCTGCTGTACTTTGCGGATAAGGATCTGGCCCCCTTCGCCCCCATCACCCTGGGCACCGACAACACGTACACCGTGCCCAACGCCCTAACCCAGTCCACCCAACTCCACCTCCAAGCCGCCTTTGTTCGCCAAGGTGTGGAGATCACCCGTACCAACGACATCGTGCTCACCCTTCGGCTATCCCCCACCCGGGGCGACGCCCCCACCCCCCTGCCGGATCCCCTGGTGCAGCTCATGGCCCGTGCCCTGTGCGACGTGGAAACCGCCGCCGGCACCCTGACCCTGAAAAACATGGCAGGCAGCACTGTGGCCACCCTCACCGCCCCCAAGGGGGAGCAAGGCGACAAGGGTGACAAAGGTGAAAGCGGCGCCACCGGGGCAACCGGCGACAAAGGACCCCAAGGCGATACAGGCGCCCCGGGGAAGGACGGCAAGGATGGCCGGGACGGCATCAACGGGGAGCGCGGTCCCGCGGGTCCCGCTGTGGATACCATCGCCCTGGTCAACGCCCTCACCGTCCCTGTTCAGGCCGAGGGCGCCATGGCCACCCTGTATCCGCTGCCCGGCTATCCCCTGGACATCGCGGTCTCCTGTCAGACCCAGGAGAGCGGCACCGACGCCAAGTCGCCGGACAATCCCCATAAGCTGGTAGGTGCCGCCTCCGTTGCGGTACAGATCACCGGCGAAAATCTGTTCAATGTGGGCGACATCTACACCACCAGCCACAGCGTCAAAAACGCGGAGGACTGGATCACCAGCAGCCTGGACAACACGGGGGGCGCGAGCGCGGTCTACGCCAATTGGTATACGCGGCCCCTGATGTCCTTGGTCCCCGGCAGGACATATACCCTGATCGTAGAGATCGGCGCGGCGTCCGGCACCGGCACCTACGAGCTGCGGGCTGTGGGCGCTTCCGCCACAGCGGCACAGTTTGATGCCAAGGTCAATCTGGTCAAGCCCACCGTGGGCATCTACCGATACACCATCACCCCGACCAGAGGGTACAAGGACAGCGCCGTCTCCTGCTCCCTGCGCTCCTATGTCACAGTGTCGGCCGGTGGCACCGTCACCCTTACCTATCGCCTGAGCGTTTTGGCGGACGCAGAGGTCCCCACCGACGGGTTTGTGTACGCCCCCCACGTCAGCAGCCTGTATAGCGCCGTCATGCCGGAGCCGTTGTATGGGCTGCCGGATGCCAGGGATACCTTTGCCGTCACCGGCACCCTTACCAAACGCACGCGCTGCCGTACCTTGATCGGAACGGAGCCCTGGGTCCTCCATCCCAGCGGCTGGTTGTATGCCCCCATGGAAGCCATGATCCCCGACACCATCCTTTGCGACCGCCTGATAAAGCAGCCCACACCCACGGCGGAGGTCCCGGGCGATTGGATCGCCAACGATGCCGCAGGCATCTACCTGGCCAAGAGCAGCCGCTATCAAACCGCGGATGCCCTGAAAAACTGGTTGACCGCAGAGGCCGCAAAGGGCACGCCCCTGACCGTGGTGTATGCCCTGGGCACGCCCCGCATCCTGACTACCACGCCCCTGACCATCCCCGGCCAGACGGGTAAAAACCACGTATGGAGCAACGGCGTTCACATCGCCGTCTCGGCGCGGCTGAACCCACAGAAGCTGGCTGACGACGTGTCCAAACTGACACATGCCACCCTGGCGTTGGGAGCGAGCGTATGACCATGACCACCCCCATCCGCGAGACCAGCATCCTGGTGGATGTGTACACGCGGGAGGCCCGTTGGACGCCGGAGGACGGCGTTACCCTGTACCAGGGCGACAGCGCCGCCAACAGGCTGATCTTTTCACTGACCAACCAAGGCGTTCCGGTGGACGCATCAGGGTACTCCCTGTTCATGCGCTGCGTACGCCCCGACAGCACCGTGGTCACCGTGCCCGCCAACGTGGACGATGGGGGCCGGCTCTGGGCGGTGCTCCCCGCCGCGGTCTACACCCAGACCGGTGCCATCACCTGCAGCTGTACCCTCATCAGCGTGTCCCAGATCGTTACCGCCTTTGAGCTGCGCCTGCGGGTACTGCCCAAGCGAGGCGTAGACGCCTATGTGGGCGTGGACGCCGGGAACGCCCTGCCCAGCTATGACCTGGTGCTCACCCTGATCCGGGAGCTGGAAGAAGCCTTGGGTCTGATCGCTGGGGGGGATACCTCCCAGGAGACCTTGTCCACCCGGCTCATGGTTCTGGAAAACTTTATGCGTCGTTCCGACGGATTCGCCAACGCCGCCCAGGGGCAAACCGCCCAAAACAACGCCGCGCAACTGGCCCAAAAGCTGGATGCGGCACAGTTCACCGCCGCCAATCTGCTGGAAAAACTGCGCACCGTGGACGGCACCGGCAGCGGCCTGGACGCCGATACCTTGGGCGGCCTCACCGCCGAGACGCTGATCGCCCTGTGCTCCCCCAGGGCCACGTCCATCCGGCAGGTCGCCCTGGTCACCCTCACCATCCCCGTAGAGGGCTGGGCCTATCAGGATGCGCAGGATCGATATGCCCTGACCCTGACGGTGCCGGAAGCCCGCAGCAACTTTACCCCGGTGCTCACCATCGATCCCGCCGCCGCCGGGCCGAAGGTGCCGGTGTTCGGCATCCACAGCAACAACGGAGAGGTCACGCTGCTGGCCGCAGGCATCCCCGCGGTGGCCTCCACCGCCACCCTGCAGTTCCAGGAGGTGGGCTGAGTGAGCGGCGGCATTGTGCGCAACGGATACCCGACCTACTGCTTTCACGCACCCTATGTGGACTACCTGTTCGAAACCAGCTGCCTGTTCACGGTGCCCCGGGGGGCCCGGAGCCTGGATCTGACCCTACTCTCCGGCGGCGCGGGTGGCGGTGGCGGTGGCGGCGGCAATCTGTACCACAGCGGCACCGGCGGTGACGGCGCGGGGCCGGGCGGCGGTGGCGGCGGCGGTTCCGGGCGCATCCAGCACTGGTACAACCTGCCTGTGATCGCAACTCAGCAACTGAATATCACCGTGGGTGCCGGCGGATCCGCCGGGCAAGGCACGTCCTATGCCGCCGGACTCGCCGGCGGTCCCGGCGGCAGCACCTCCATGGTCCGGGGCGACACCACGCTGACCCTGGCCGGCGGCAACGGCGGCAAGGGCGGCGGCTGTGCGTGGGACAATGACTGGTACCTGGGCCAAGCCTATCTGGGGAACGGCGGCAACGCCGGATCCGGTGGAGCGGGCGGTGGCGGCGGCGCCGGCGGGGCGGGCTACACAGGCAGCGCCCAATGGCATCCGGGCACCGCCGGCGCCGGCGCGGACGGCGAGCAGAGCCACGGCGGCACGGGCACCGCCGGCATGGGCGGGGCAGGCGGCGGCTGGCATGGCACCAACGGCACACATGCCACCACCGCCGGCATCGGCCAGGCCAGCAACGACTACTTCCTGTTCAGCGACCCCGTCACAGCCCGCTACCTGGAGGCCCGGGGCGGCACGGGCGGCCCCTCCTCGCGCTCCCCGGCCACGCCCCCCGGCACAGGTGGGAAGCCCGGCACCGCTCTGGATGGCTCCCCCCTAACCGGTGTCCCCTATGGCAAGGGCGGCACAGGCGGCGCATCGGCGCTGGCCAATGGTCGCCCCGGAGCGCCCGGCTGCCACGGCCTGGCCGCAGTGCGGGTATGGTTCGTACACCGCAGAGCCTAATCTCAACACCAGCAAGGAGGAATGCCCATGAAGACCCTGGAGATCAAGGATGGTGTGGTGCGCAACATCATCCGCATTGCCCAAAGCCAACGCGACGCGTACGCCCAGGCCCAAGAGGTGCTGCTGATCGACGTGGAAGAGCTGCTGCCCGTGGAGCCCGGCGACATGTATAATGGCTTTACCGGCCTCATCTATCGCAACGGCGTAGATCTGCGGGAGTTGGTGTCCCGACCCCTGCGGGATCAACTCTTGGCCGCCACCGACTATCTGATGGCCACCGACTACCCCCTCGCCGACGAAGCCCGCAGCGCCATCATTGCCTATCGTCAAGCCTTGCGCGACCTGCCGGACACCCCAGGCTGGCCCGCATCGCCCCAATGGCCGATCTATCCGGACCGTGCCCCCGGCGGCGACAGCCTGTGGCACATCCTGGATGCCATGATTGGAGGCGGTGCAGCTTGACCATTACGAAAAAAGACCGTGCACGGGCCCTGCGGCAAGCCGTGCGCTATACCGCAGATGCCCTGCCGGAGAATCGGCTGGCGGATCTGGCCCCCCTGTTTCCTGCCTGGGCGGAAGGCGTGGTCTATGCCCTGCACGACAAAGTGCAGTACGGTGGCGGACTCTATGCCGTGGTCCAAGCCCACACCAGCCAGAGTGGCTGGACCCCGGACGCGACGCCCGCGTTATTCCGCACCCTGGGGATCACCCCGGAGGCTCCAGACGCCGTGCCCGACTGGGTGCAGCCCACCGGTGCCCAAGACGCGTACCAGATCGGCGACAAGGTGCGCTACAACACCCTGGTCTACCAGAGCACAGTGAGCAACAACGTCTATGCCCCCGGGGTGGTGGCCGGACAGTGGAAAGCCCTGTAATCACGACCGAAAAGCAAAGGAGGAACAACATGGCCATCGACACCACCGCCCTGGCCAAACGGCTCAAGGCCGCCATGCCCACCACCGCCCAACGCAGCGAAGAGGCGCTCGCCGCCGCCGCCGCCAACAAGTACGAACCCATCTACAACGCCGAGGTGCAGAGCGCCCGGCAGACCCAGCAACAGAACGATTTGTCCCTGTCCCAGCGCATCGAACGCCTGCTGCCGGAGTTCGACCGCAATGCTGAAAGCATCCAGCAAAACACCGCCGCCGCCCTGAGTACCCAAAATCGGCAGACGCTCAGCCGGGGGATGCAGCGTAGCAGCTACAACCAGGCCGCCCTGGGGAATATCCAGGGGGCTGGCATCGCCGCCCTGGGCAGGAACGACCGGGAACGCACGACCCAGGTGGACCAGATCAACGCCCAGCGCAGCCAGCTGGAGCGGCAGCTGGCCCAAACCCTTGGCCGCTTGGAGACCGACAAGGCCAAGAATATCGCCGGTTACACCGACGAGATGCGGCAGCAGGACCTGAAGAACGCCCTGGACGGGTACGATGTGCTGCAGAAACTGGAACTGGCCCTGGCCGACATGGCCTATAAACAGGATCGGGCCAACGCAGCCGACTCCCAATGGCGCATGACCTATGACGCCAAGTATGCCAAGAAGGCGACCGGGGGCAGCAAGGCGAGCAAAAAAACCGGCACTGCCGCCGCTGCCGCTAAGCCCGCCGCCACCGCCAAGCCCGCCACCACCCTCATCACTCGCAGCACCGGCGCCCCAATTACGGGCTGACACCGCCAATAATGCACGGAACACACCGAGCCAAGTCCCGGAGCCGCTGGGGTGTACGAAAGAGTACCGCCGTGGTCACGCCCCAACCCAACGACTGACAAGAAAGAAGGAGGACTCCACCTTGTACAACTACCCCACCATTTGGGAAAAAATCTGCCGCCGTCTGCAGTCCCCCGCCGTATGGGCCTCTTCCCTGGCGTTGTTCGCCTTTGTACTGAAAACCTGGCTCCACATCGAAGTGCCGGGCTGGGATCAGTTCGTGACCCTGTTCATGGCTGCCCTGGTGGCCTTTGGCATCGTCAGCAATCCTGACAATCCCAGCGGTTTCTAACACGCAAGAACATTTGTTCCCTTACAGCGAGGCCGGAAGCATCCGGCCTCGCCCGTTTCTGTGTTTATTCCTACATTCACGAGAACAAACTTGTTCACTCTGTCTTGACACGCGAACTTTTGTTTGCTATAATGAACTTGTCCAAAGACCACACAAGGAGGCAACCATGGCCTACCGATGCGTAGAGGGACACGACTGGTGCAACGGATGCTCCGGCGGCGAGCCCTGCGGCGCTTTTTCACAGGAAATCGACCTGCTGGGCCAGTGCGAGGCCTGCGGTGAGCCCATTCTGTCCCGGGAACCTTACTTCGACTTTGAGGGCGAGTACGTCCATGATGCCGCAGAGTGTCTGCGGACTTATTGGCAACCCTGCCTGCGCCCCAGCGCCTAACCCTGCCGCAGAGCCGCCCGGGTCACCCACCGTCCCACACCGCCGTATAAAGGAGCAATGACATGCCTGCCACCATGCGCCGCATCCCCCTGTCCCGCCTTGGTATCCTGCGTGCCCATCGCCAGGCCGTGCTCACCGTAGACAGTCTGCGTCTGCGCTGCCTGAATATCGAGGAGAACGTCACTTTCATCTCTGCACGCCTGTCTGATATGCCTAGGATGTCCGGCGGGCAGGATCGCATCGCCCGGTGTGTGGCGGCTATGGATGCCGCTGAGCAGCAGCTGGCCCTGCACTTGCGCAAGATGGCGCGCCTGGCCAGTCAATGCGAGCGCATCATCAAGGCGCTGCCCACCCCTACCCTGCAGAACTTCGCGCGGCTGTACTGGCTGACCGGCATGTCCATGGCCGATACTGCCCGCTGTCTTCCGGTGTGCACCAGCTATGCTTACAAGCTGCGGGACGCCGTGGAAGAAGCCGTGGAACAGCCGGTGTCACAAAATGCATCGCCCAGGCAGGAAAATCACGCCTGGGCGTCCAATCCATAAAGAGAACAAAGGTTCCGCAAAGGAGTTTGCCCAGCATGTCATTGGACACTACCTGTTGCTTCACCGGGCACCGGGATCTGGCCCCCGACCACTTGCAAGCCGTCTTGACCGGGCTGGCGGCACAAGTGGATCTGGCCATCGCCGAGGGCTATCGCACCTTCTTGTGCGGGTTCGCCATCGGCATGGACCTGGCCTTTGCCGAGCTGGTAGCCCAGCGCAAGCGTGCCGACCCAAGCCTGCGGCTGGTGGCTATTCTGCCTCATCCCAAAGCCGTACCGCTCCATACCGACATGGGGCGGCTTTTGGCCTGCTGTGATCAGGTGATCCCCTATGCGCCCACCTACGGTCCCGGCAACTTTTTGGCCCGGGATCGGGTGATGGTGGATCGCTCCCGTCGGGTCATCGGCGTCCACGATGGGCGCACCACCGGCGGCACCGCCTACACCCTGGCCTATGCCCGCAAACATCAGCGCGACGTGTTTGTAGTGGGGACCGATGGTCAGGTGTCCGGTACCGGCCAGCTGAGCTGGAACGACTAGTGGTCTGTAAAGCTTAAAATTTCTGGCAGATGCGCTGAGATATTTTCGCCTGGCACGGAGCCGGAGCGATACGTAGCCGGCAGCTACGTTGAGCGGAGGGCGACAAAGCCAGGCGGAAATAGATCAAGCAAATGACGAATTTTTAGGCTTTACAGCCCACTGGTGCGTGGTGCAAATGGAGGGCACCCGGCACCGCCTTATTGCTTGCCCAACAGCCCCTGGAGCTCCAGTACCCGCGCCAGAAGCGCCTGAATCGTCTGTGCATCCCCGCCCCGCTCAGCAGCCTTTTCATAATCCGATAGCGCTGCCTCCACATCGCCGCACCGCGCATAGGCCTCGCCGCGCAGGGTATAG
>JAVBUS010000017.1:0-2555 GCA_031555125.1 Eubacteriales bacterium
CCAACGGCACCACCATCACGGTGTACGAGGGGGATCCGGACCCGGAACTGCGGGAGATGCTCAAGCCGCCGCCCCTGGACCGGCAGCGCATGCTGCCCAAAGCCACGCCGGAACCCACGCCGCCCCCGGTCTGGGATGCAAGCGCAGCGCCACCTGCCTATCGTAAGATGAACCGGGGCACCAACGGTCCCGACGTGTGGTGGCTGCAGATGAAGCTGACCACCCTAGGCTATTACCACGGCACGGTGACCGGCGGGTATCATGAAGGCACCCAGGCTGCCGTCAAGGCGTTCCAGCGGGACGCGGGGCTATCCGTGGACGGCACCGCAGGGGTCAAGACCCTGACGGCACTGTACGAGAATCCCGCCTACGCCTCCCCGGTGGCGGTACCCGCCACGCAGTCGCCCTTCCAGAACGTGGCACCCCTGCCAACGCCGGTGCCGGTTCCCCCTTCCCAAACCCAGCCGCCGGAACCCGAGGCTACCCCGGCGGTATACGGTTGATGGCCTTTAGTATGCAAAAGGACGAGCGGCGCGAAGTCGACTCGTCCTTTTCCGTTGCCGTGACGCCCGCACGGCGTGTTCATCGATTCGCCGTACAACGCTGTGGGATTAGTATAACGCATGTGCCGCGATCAAAAATTCGCATAGATAAAGTTGCTGACCCCTGACAGCGACAGCACCGACCAGAACACCATGCCCACCACGGCAAGCCCGTGCCAAAAGGTGGGCCGGAAGCTTTGGGCGAGCTCCACGGTGTTGCGCATGCCCAACAGGCAACCCAACACCACCAGGAACCAGGCCAGCATCAGCGTGTACGTCCAGGCTGGCAACAGGGAAAACGGCAGCCCAAAGGCCGCCACGATAGCCCCATTCAGGCCACCCATCTGCATGCCGAACATGCTGCCCAGCATGTTGCCCGCCGTGGCCATGTCCGGTGCGCGAAAGAACACCAGTGCCACGGTCACGAACACGAATGTCATGGCCCAGTTCAGCGCCGGATGCAGCTTGTCCACACGCTTGCGCAGCAGATTATAGCTCACCATGGCCACCCCGTGAAGCAGTCCCCACAGGATAAACATCCAACCCGCTCCATGCCACAGGCCGCTGAGCAAAAAAATCAGCACCACCCCGGCCTGCATCTTGGCCATGCCCTTATGCTTGCCGCTGAACACAAAGGGCACGTATACGTAGTTTTGAAAAAAGCGGGTAAGGGTCATATGCCAGCGGGCCCAAAAATCCTTGATGGTCAGGGCCTTATAGGGGGAGTTGAAGTTCTGGGGCAGGCGGATGCCCAACACGCGGGCCACGCCCATGCCCATATCGCAATAGCCGGAAAAGTCCAGATACATCTCCAGGGCATAGGCCACCGCCACCAGCCAGGCCTCCGGCATATTCAGGCGGACGCCGGGCGCGAAACCAAAGTTGGCCACCTTGGCAAAGGTGCCCGCCAGCAGCACCTTTTTGGCCAAGCCCCTGGCGAACATGTAGGCCCCCCGGGCCAGGTTATCCAGGTCAAAACGGGCGGCAGCGTCATCCTGGATCTGGGGCAGTGTCTCGCTGCGCAGGGGGATAGGCCCGGCAAGGATCTGCGGAAAAAAGGTAACGAAGGCCGCGTAGTCCAACAGCGTATGGGGCGGCGCGGTTCCGTCCAGATCCCCTTCCACATAACAGTCGATGAGATAGGCCACCTGCTGAAAGGTGAAAAAGCTGATGCCCACGGGCAGCAGAATACGCAGGGAGCCCCATGGGGTGCCGGTCAGGGCTGCCAGGGCATCCAGCACAAAGGTGGTGTACTTAAAATAACCCAGGGCACCCAGGTTGAGCACCAGGCCCAGGATCAGGGCGGCCTTGCGTCCCTTTTGTCGCTCCCCGGTGCGCAAAATATATCCGCTGAGGGCATAGTTGACCCCCACGCTCAGGATCAGCACCGGCGCATGGGCGGGCAAAAACAGAGCGTAGAAGACCAAAGAAGCCCCCACCAGCCATGCCTTGCGCAGGGTCATGCAGCCCAGGCGACACAACACAAAGTAGCCGATCAGCGACACAGGTAAAAAGGCAAAGATGAATGAATAAGTATGAAACGGCACCGCCCGCACCTCCGCTGGCTTGTTGTGGAGATTATCCCAGTTTGCGCTGGATCAAGCGCATAAACTCGCCCACGTTCTTTAACCGCATGACCTCCACGGTGGAGAACTTGATGCCAAAGGCCTGTTCCACCGCCATCAATAGCCGCATGTGCGCCAAGGAATCCCATCCCTCCACATCGTCGGCCACCATATCCTCCCGCAGGGTCAGCTCCTCATCGTCAAATATGTCCCGGAAGACGGCTTGCAGCTTTTCACGAATGTCCATAGGTCACGCTCCTTCTGCTTGGTCCAATGCGATCCGGGTATCCCCGGGCCGATGGGCGGCGATTTCGTACCGATAACACGCGCCCCGGGCCGCAGTAGCCGCCCGGTCCGGATCGGGCCGGAATCCCATTGACTCGTAGAAATCTTCCACCATCTTGTTTTTATCGGTGGGCAGATACTCGCCGATGAGCACGGTACACCC
>JAVBUS010000062.1:0-6471 GCA_031555125.1 Eubacteriales bacterium
CCCCCATGCCGCAGGCCATGTACTCCTCCAACGAAAGCTGGCAAGGGATCCGCTGGCGCACGGCCAAGTGTTGCACGGTGCGCAGCATCGGTGTCGGGCCACAAGCCAGAATCAGATCCGGTACACGCTCCGTGGCCTCGATGGCTTCCTGGAGCACGTCGGTGACCAATGCATGCTTGCCCATACTGCCATCATCGGTGACAACCTGCACCGGGCAGGGCAACTTCTCCAGGCCATAGGCATGAGCGCCGCTGCGAAAACCGAAAAACGCTTCCGCCTGCACACCGGGATAGGCCGTCAAGATATCCAGGGCATAGCGAATCGGCGCGACTCCCACGCCACCGCCCACGAACAGGACGCGCTTGGCCTGACCGATGTCAAATCCGCGGCCCAGCACCCCCAGTACACCCAGTGTGCTGCCCACACTGACCGTACGCAAGTAGGTCGTACCCTCACCGGCCTTCTGAATGACCAGATCCAGCTCCCCTGTCTGCGGCCGCACCCCCATCACGCTGATGGGACGGCGCAGCACATGCTGCGTCGCCCCCGGCAAGGCAATGTGAACAAACTGTCCCGGTGTCACGCCCTCGGCCACGATCCCCGGCGCATACAACCGCAGGTGATAGATCCCCTGGGCGATGTCCTCCAGGGAACGAACGATGGTTTCCTCATGCAGCATGGTGACCCCTCCTGCTCATTGCCTTAGATCATCCCGCATGCGCAGGGCCTCTTCCCGTGCGGCCTGGGCAAAGGACAAGTCGCTCTTTTTCCATGCACAAAGAATGCTGCGGGAAGCGTTGACGATGGCCCCGCCGCCCTGCGCATCGAAGCAGCCCGCGATATCGCGGCCCGTGGCCCCTTGCGCGCCGTAGCCGGGCACCAGAAAGAAAGTGTGGGGCATCCGCTTGCGCAGTTCCACTCCTTGCTGGGGATAGGTTGCCCCTACCACGGCCCCAATGGACGAGTAGCCTTCCGCTCCGATCAAGGAAGCACCCCAGCCACTCACCAAGTCACCCATCAAGGCATAAATCGGCTGGCCGTCCACCTGCAAGTCCTGGAGCTGGCCGGAGGACGGGTTGCTGGTCTTCACCAGCACGAAAATGCCATTACCGCTGACGGCACAAGCATCCACAAAAGGTTTGATGCCATCCTCACCCAGATAGGGGGTCACCGTTACAAAGTCCGACGAAAAGGCTTGCACCTTCTTCCCCGCAATCGCCGTCTCACCCACATAGGCGGCGGCATACGCTTCCGCCGTGGCACCGATATCATTGCGCTTGCAGTCCGCCATGACAGAAAGACCTTTGCTGCGCGCATAGGCCATGGTACGCTCGAACACCGCCATACCCGGCAAGCCGTACATCTCGTAATAGGCTACCTGTACTTTCACTGCGGGCACAATATCCTGTAGCGCGTCTACAAGGGCACAGTTATAGGTGTAGATCGCCTCGGCGGCCTTTTCCAGTGTATCTGCGCCGTCCGGCGCCACCTCTGCCAAAAAGTCCTTGGGCAGGTACTCCAATCGGGTATCCAGCCCCATAACCGTCGGATTTCCGGTGGCCCGAATGCGCTGAATGAGGGTGTCCATTGCATGTGCGCTCATAAGCGGCTCCTTTCGTGGTGGCTTCAGGATGCAGTATAGATGCGCTGCCCCCGGACGTAGGTCGCCTGGACACACCCCGTGTACTGTTTCCCTGCAAAGGGTGTGTTCTTTCCCTTGGACAAAAACACCTTGGGATCCACAATCCACTGCTTGTCGGGATCCACCAGCACCAGATCCGCCGCCTGACCCACGCCCAAGGATCCGGCTGGCAGGTGTAAGATACCGGCGGGCGCACAGGTCATCAGCCGCACTAGCGCGGATGCAGACAGGTGTCCCGCCTCCACCAAGTGTGTCCAACAAACGGCAAAAGCCGTCTCAAACCCACTAATACCTGCGACCGCCAACGGATATTCCACGGCCTTTTCATCTGCATGGTGCGGCGCGTGATCCGTAGCGATACAGTCCAAGGTGCCGTCCACCAACCCCGCAATGCAGGCTTGCCGGTCATCCTCGGTGCGCAGCGGCGGATTGACCCGGGTAGCGGTATCGTATCCCTCCACCCAGGCATCGGTGGCGGCGATGTAGTGCGGCGCCGTTTCCGCCGTGACGCGCACGCCCCGGGCCTTGGCTTCGCGCACCAGCTGCACGCCGCCCCGGGTGGATACGTGACACAGGTGAATGGCCGCGCCTTGCGCCTCCGCGATCAGGATATCGCGGGCAATCATCACCTCTTCCGCGGCACGGGTGGTTCCCCGCAGTCCCAACCGAGTGGAGACCTCTCCCTCGTTCATGACACCCTCATCCACCAACTCCACATCTTCGCTGTGGGAGAGGATTGGCATGTCAAAATAGGCGGCGTACTGTAGCGCCAAGCGCAGCATGCGGCCGTTTTGTACCGGACGGCCGTCGTCGGAGATCGCCACCGCTCCTGCAGCCTTCAGCTCGCCGATCTCAGCCAGTTCCGTGCCTTTGAGACCCTTGGTCACCGCGCCGATGGGATAGACGTGTACGCCGTTGCCTTCGTTCCTCGCCTTTTCCAGGATGTAGCCGGTCACAGCAGCAGTATCGTTGACTGGGTGTGTATTGGCCATACAGCACACGCTGGTGAACCCGCCGCGTGCAGCAGCACGTGTACCGCTTGCGATGTCCTCTTTATACTCGTATCCGGGATCCCGCAGATGGCAATGGATATCCACCAGGCCTGGCAGTACCAGCAGTCCTCTAGCCTCTACGACCTCGGCATCCGCTGCGGTCAGGCTCTTTCCCACCGCCCGTACCACGCCGTCCCCCACGAGCAGATCCAGCACCTCGTCGATACCCTGCGCCGGGTCGATGAGGCGGCCCCCACGGATCAGAATACTCTTTCCGCTCATGCTTCCGCACTCCTTCTGGTCAGCAGGTACAAGAGGGCCATGCGCACCGCGACGCCGCTTTGCACCTGCTCCGCAATCACCGACTGGGCACAGTCCGCCACCTCGCTGCTGATCTCCACGCCCCGGTTCATGGGGCCGGGATGCATCACCAAAGCACTTTTCTTTGCCAAGGCCAGACGTTTTCCGTCCAGCATCCAATGGTTGCAATATTCGCTAACCGACGGGAACAATCCTTTCTGCTGACGCTCCCGCTGGATGCGTAGCGCCATCACCACATCGGCCCCGGACACTGCGTCCTCAATGGTGGGTGCGATCCGCGCCCCGGTCTGCTCGATCCCCGTAGGTATCAGCGTTGGCGGTGCGCAAAGCACCACCTGGGCCCCCATGGTTTGCAGACCCCAGATGTTGGAGCGGGCCACGCGGCTGTGCATCACATCACCCACGATAGCCACCTTAGCACCGCAGAGGCCGCCCAGGTGCGTCCGCATGGACAGCATGTCCAGCAATGCTTGGGTCGGATGTTCGTGCATACCATCCCCCGCATTGATCACCGAGGCCCGCACATGCTTGGCCAGCAAGTGCGGTGCCCCAGCCATTGGATGACGAATGATGATGACATCGGTCCCCATTTGATCCAATGTGACACCGGTATCGATCAGCGTCTCTCCCTTGGAAACGCTGGAAGAAGACGCCGCGATATTGGCCGCCGCCGCTGACATATACTTGCTGGCCAACTCAAAGGACATGCGGGTGCGCGTGCTGTTCTCATAGAACAGGGTCACGATGGATTTTCCCTGCAGATGCGGCGTCTTTTTGTTGCCGGAGAGCAGGATATGCCGCATGGTTTCGGCAGTCTTCAGGATTTCGTCAATCTCAGCCGCCGATACGTCGCGCAGGCCGAGCAAATCCTTGCGGTTCAGTGGCAAGCGTCTCGCCCCTTTCTATGCCTCTTTTTCGATATGCTGGGGCAAAACCTTGTTCAGCACGATGCCCAGGATAGCCGCCAGGGCGATGCCGGACACCGCGATATCTACCGGTGTGCCGTTGACCATAAAGGTGAGCGGCAGCGTGACGCCGCCCAGACCGAACACAAGCATCACCGCGACGATGAGCAGGTTGCGGGTCTGCTTAAAGTCCACTTGGTTCTCCACCAGCGTGCGCAAACCCACCGCCGCAATCATTCCGAACAGTACCACCGATACGCCGCCCTTCACCGGGCCGGGCAAGGTCACCAACAGGGCACCCAGCTTGCCGAACAGGGACAGGATGATGGCGAAGCAAGCAGCGATGCGCAGGGTCAACGGATTATAGTTCTGGGTAGCCGCCAGCACGCCGGTATTCTCGCTATAGGTCGTATTGGCCGGGCCCCCGACAAAGCCGGCAAACATGGTGGCCAATCCATCACCGATCAGGGTGCGATGCAGACCGGGCTCCCGAATGAAGTCCTGTCCCACCACCGCGCCATTGGCGGTCAGATCGCCGATATGTTCCACAAAGGTGACGATGGCGATGGGCGCAATCATCAAAATGGCTTTGATGTCAAACTTGGGCAGAAAAAAATCCGGCAACGCAATCCAGGATGCATCGCGAACCGGCTGGAGCGACACCATGGGCGCGACGCCCGTGGCCGTCAGCAGCACCGAGGCCAGGTACCCTACCACGATGCCGAACAAGATCGGCACCAGCTTAAAAATGCCCTTTGCCCAAAGGGATACGCCGATGATGGTGCCAATGCTGATCAGCGCGATGATCCAATTCCAGAACACCTTGACATCGCCGACGGGCGCGTTGATGCTGCCCACCGCCGTGGGGGCCAACATCATGCCGATGATGATGATCATGGGACCGGTCACCACCGGCGGAAAGAAGCTGCGGATCTTCTCCGCGCCAAAGAGCTTGACCAGCAGTGCCAACAGCAGGTACAGCGCACCTGCTACAATGATGGCCCCGGTAGCATATGGAAGACCGGCGGCATAACCGACGTCGGTAATCCCTTCCGTTCCGGAAAACATCTTGGCCACCGCCACAATACTGGCGATGAATGCAAAGCTGGAACCTAGGTATACCGGCACTTTCCCCTTGGTGCACAGGTGGAACAACAGGGTGCCCAAACCGGCGCAGGCCAGGGCGACCGAGGGACTCAAACCGGTGAGGGCAGGGACCAGCACCGTGGCACCGAACATGGCAAACACGTGCTGAACGCCCAACAGAAGGAGCTTGCCGGGCTTGTCCTGGGTAAGGGTATTTTGCTTGGACACAAGAAGACCTCCTTTGTGTGAATAGAATGGACAATGTATCTGCAAACCGCCGAGGCGGCAGCATCCCTACATTTCATAGAGAACAACGTCTTCGCGTCCATCGTCGATGGAGGGCACATGCACGCCCACCACCTCGCTTTGGGAAGTCGGCAGGTTCTGACCCACGTAGTCGGCGCGAATGGGCAACTCGCGATGGCCACGATCCACCAGCACCGCCAGCTGTATACGGCGCGGGCGTCCCATCTCGATCAGCGCATCCATGGCCGCCCGAGCTGTGCGCCCGGTATACAGCACATCGTCCACCATCACCAGCGTTTTTCCACTGATATCAAAAGGGATATCGGTACCGTTGAGCACAGGATGCTCGCTGAGCAAAGAAAGGTCATCGCGGTACAGGGTGATATCCAGCACCCCAACGGGTACCTGTATCCCTTCTACGCCGCCGATGAACTCCCCCAGCATGCGTGCCAAAGGCACGCCCCGCCGCTGGATGCCGATCAGCACCACATTGGCCATGCCCCGGTTTTTCTCAATGATCTCGTGCGCAATCCGCGTCATCGCCCGCTTGATGCCATTCGCATCCATGATAAAAGCCTTTTCTCGCATGGTATTGGTCATGACAACCGCCGCCTTTCACAATCAATCGGACACAAAAAAGGCTGCCTCTCCCTTTACGGGCGATGCAACCACAAACTTGTTGGATAAAACTGTGCGCGAAGCATGCAGGCACCACCTTTCCAGCCTCACAGGACCGATTTAAAGGCGACCATTTTTAATAGTATACCACACTGTCAGGGGGGCTGTCCACAAAATGCGACAGCATTTTTTTGCACTCCTGCGTCGGGCATCTAAAAAAAGGGGACTGCCCCGTGCGAGGCAATCCTCCCGCCTTAGTACAGACAACAACGCTCTTGCTTACAGGGCTGAGGATACAGCGGCAACGGCGGCGGACAAGCGGGTCTGCGCTCGCTGCGGCAAACCGGCTCCGGCTGCACCAGATAAGCATCCACGTGAATCTCCATCCGCACGCAGAACACATCGTCACAGGTCTGCTCTACACACTGGATCATTCGTACCTCGGGCAAGATGACCCATTGATGCGCACAGTACAAGTTGGCGCGTCGACCGGTCTGAATGCGAACCCGCACGAATATCTCGCTGCAACCCTTGTGCATACATCCTGCCGCATCGCGCAGCGTCACCGCCAGCGGAATCCGCACCACCAACACTGTGCCGCCTCGGTCGTTGCCACAGGTGTCCAGTTCCCAGTCCGGCGGTTCACAGCTGGTATGTATCT
>JAVBUS010000005.1:0-3991 GCA_031555125.1 Eubacteriales bacterium
GAGGAAGGCTGCGATCCGTGGCCCCCCGCGCCCACGGAGGCCTGATGTCCATGTCCCTCACGCCGCAAGTCAGTTTGGCCGTAGTCGCATACAATGCGGCTGCGGCTTTGCCTGCGCTGCTGGGGGATTTGCGCAAGCAGACCTTTCCCGGTGACCGGCTGGAGATCCTGCTCATCGACAGCGCTTCCACCGACGGTACCCGGGCAGTGATGGAGGCTTTTGCCGCCGAGCCCGCGCCCTATGCCGTCCGCGTGCTGGACAACCCGGGCCGCATCCTGGCCTGCGGGTGCAATGTGGCACTGGCCAACAGCCGGGGGGATTTTCTGCTGCGGCTGGACGCGCATGCCTCGGTGCCGCCGGACTTCCTGGCCACCAACGTGGCCGCCCTGGAAGCGGGGTATGATGTGGTGGGCGGCCAGGTGGCAACGGCACCGCCGCGCACCGCCCAGGAAGCTCCCCTGGCTCGGCTGGACGCTTCGCGGTTTGCAGGCGGTGCCGCCGCCTTTCGCAACCCCGGTGCGGCCCGTAACGTGGATGCGCTGGCCTACCCCCTGGTACGCCGGGCAGTGTACGACAAGGTGGGTTCATACGATGAACGGTTGGTACGCACAGAGGATAACGACATGGCCTATCGCATGCGCCAGGCCGGGTACGTTCTGCGTTATGACCCCTCCATCCGCAGTTGGCACCGGGCGCGGAACTCCCTGGGCAAGCTGCTACGACAAAAGCACGAGAATGGCCGCTGGATTGGCCTGACGTTGCCATTGCTCCCCAAGGGATTCGCTATACGCCATTTTGTGCCCCTGGCCTTTGTACTGGTGCTGGTGCTGGCCTTGCTCCTGGCCCTGTGGGGCGTACCCTGGTGCCTATGGGCGCTGCTTGCGGTATACGGAGCATGCGACTTGGCCTTTTCGGCGCTGGAAGCCCATCGCTCTCCCATAGCCCGCTGGCGCTGCTGCCTGAACCTGCCCTGGATGTTTCCGCTGGTACACCTGCTGTACGGCATCGGCACGCTGCGGGGATTGCTGAGCGCCCCTAAGTTGGCAGCCAAACCCGTTCACAACCATCAAAAGGAGGATGTTTGAATATGGGCATGACCATGACGCAAAAGATCTTGGCCCGGGCCGCAGGCGTTTCCAGTGTGGAGGCCGGAGAACTGCTGCTGTGCAAACTGGATCTGGTGCTGGGCAACGACATCACCACCCCGGTGGCCATCGACGAGTTTGAAAAGATGGGGGCCGCCACGGTGTTTGACCGCACCAAAATCGCCCTGATTCCCGACCACTTTGTGCCCAACAAGGACATCAAATCCGCACAGATGGCTAAGCAGATGCGGGAGTTTGCCAAGCGGCACCAGATCCAGCATTACTATGAAGTGGGTCGCGCGGGCATCGAACACGCACTGCTACCGGAACAGGGACTGGTGGCCCCCGGTGAACTGATCATCGGTGCCGACAGCCACACCTGCACCTATGGCGCGGTGGGCGCGCTGTCCACAGGCGTAGGCTCCACCGATATGGCCGCCGGTATGGCGGTCGGCGAGGCCTGGTTCAAGGTGCCGGAGGCCATCGAGGTCACCTTGACCGGCACACTGCAGCCCCACGTCAGCGGCAAGGACGTGATCCTGCACCTGATCGGTCTCATCGGCGTGGACGGTGCGCGGTATATGTCGCTGGAGTTCGCAGGCCCCGGCGTAGCCGAGCTGTCCATGGATAGCCGTCTGACCATCGCCAACATGGCCATCGAAGCCGGGGCCAAAAACGGCATCTTCCCGGTGGACGCAGTGGCCGAAACATACCTGAAGGAGCGGGTTACCCGCCCCTGGACCGCGGTATCGCCGGATGCCGACGCGGTCTATGCCCAGCGCATCGCCATCGATCTGGGACAGGTGCCCATGACGGTCTCCCTGCCCCATTTGCCCAGCAATACGAAGCCTGCGGCGGACTGTGCCGACCTGCGCATCGATCAGGCCGTCATCGGCTCCTGCACCAACGGACGCATGGAGGATCTGCGCGTGGCGGCCTCCATCCTGCGGGGCAAGCAGGTACACCCCGACGTGCGCTGCATCGTAATCCCCGGCACCCAAGCCATCCTGCAACAGGCCATCGCCGAAGGGCTGGTTCAGGCCATGATCGACGCGGGCGCTATGGTCACCATGCCCACCTGCGGTCCCTGCCTGGGCGGCCACTGCGGCGTATTGGCCGCCGGCGAACGCTGCGTGGCCACCACCAACCGTAACTTCGTGGGCCGCATGGGCGATCCCAAGAGCGAGGTAGTGCTGGCCAGTCCGGCTGTCGCCGCCGCTTCCGCCCTGGTGGGTCATATCGCCGTACCGGTCTAGTCCATCGATAGAAGGAGGACGTATTCGCCATGAGCATCACCAGCACCATCATCCGCTACGGCGACCATGTGGATACCGACGTCATCATCCCGGCCCGCTACCTCAACACCGCCAACGCCCAAGAGTTGGCCTCTCACTGCATGGAGGACCTGGATGCCCATTTTCATCAAAAGGCACAGACCGCCCACATCGTGGTGGCCGGGCGCAACTTTGGCTGCGGTTCTTCCCGGGAGCATGCCCCCTTGGCACTCAAGACCGCAGGCATTCAGTGCGTGGTGGCCCATTCCTTTGCCCGCATCTTTTTCCGCAATGCCATCAATATCGGTTTGCCCATCATCGAGTGCCCCGCCGCCGCCGATATCCTACGCGAAGGCGACACCCTGTGCATCGACTTTGAAGGCGGCATCCTGACCAACCCCGCCACCGAACAGACCTTTCAGGCCGCGCCCTTCCCGCCCTTTATGCGGGAGCTGATGGCCGTAGGCGGCCTGGTTCCTTACATCCGGAGCAAATTGGGCGCATAGGAGGAGAGCATATGCAAGCCAACATCGTACTGTTGCCCGGCGATGGTATTGGGCCGGAGATCGTCGCACAGGCCGTGCGCGTATTGGAGGCCGTAGCCGCCCGACATGGGCATGGACTGACCCTGTCCACCCACCTGATCGGCGGTGCCGCCATCGATGCCCACGGCGTGCCGCTGCCCCAGGATACCCTGGACGCTTGCCGTGCCGCCGACGCGGTACTGTTGGGCGCCGTGGGCGGCCCTAAGTGGGATGCCGTGGCCCCTGCCCTCCGGCCGGAAAAGGGTTTGCTGGCGCTGCGCAAGGGCATGAATGTGTTTGCCAACCTGCGCCCCTGTACCATTCATCCGGCGCTGGCTGCCGCCTGTCCCCTGCACCCGGACATCCTGCGGGAGCCCATCGACATCCTGATGGTGCGGGAGTTGACCGGGGATGTGTACTTTGGCGCCCACGACATCGCAGAGGACGGCCGTTCCGCCAGCGATGCCATGGTGTATACCGTGGAGGAGATCGAGCGGGTTGCCCACGTGGCCTTCCGCTTGGCCCAGGGCCGGGGGAAGAACCTTTGCAGCGTGGACAAGTCCAATGTGCTGGCGGTATCTCGTCTGTGGCGGGATACCATGAACCGCATCGCTGCGGACTATCCCGACGTGGCCCTGTCCCACATGTATGTGGACAATGCCGCCATGCAGCTGATCCTGCGTCCCTCCCAGTTCGATGTAATGGTGACAGGCAACCTGTTCGGCGACATCCTCTCCGACGAGAGCGCCGCCATCGCGGGCTCCCTGGGCATGATGCCCTCCGCCAGCCTGGGCGACACCAAGAATGGCCTGTATGAGCCCATCCACGGTTCCGCGCCGGACATCGCGGGCCGTGACATCGCCAACCCCCTGGGCACCATCCTGTCGGCGGCCATGCTGCTGCGTCACTCCCTGGGGCTGCATGCGCAGGCCGATCAGATCGAGGCCGCCATCACCCGGGTACTGGACGCCGGATACCGCACCGGGGACATTTGGCGTGAAGGCTGCTCCAAAGTGGGCTGCACCCAGATGGGCGACCGGGTGCTGGCCGCACTCTAATGCCAGCCCTCGTTTGATTTCGCGCAATAGCCCGAGAAGGAATTCTGTCG
>JAVBUS010000169.1:0-6434 GCA_031555125.1 Eubacteriales bacterium
CATACCCCCGGGAGCGGCTCTTGAGCTGATCAAAGAAGTCAAAGATGATCTCATTCAAAGGCATCTCGTACTGCAAGCGCACTCGGCTTCCCTCGTACTGCATGTCGATGTAAACGCCGCGCTTCTCCTGACAGAGCTCCATAATGGTGCCCACGTACTCCTGGGGCATGTGGATGTGGGCGGTAACGAAGGGCTCCTCCATCTCGTCGATCTCCACGGGCTGTGGCAGGTTGGTGGGATTGTCGATGACCAGCTCCCGCCCGTCCGTGGTGCGCACCCGATAGATCACACTGGGTGCCGTGGTCACAAGATCCAGATCAAACTCCCGCTCCAGTCGCTCCTGAATAATCTCCATATGCAGCAGGCCCAAAAAGCCGCAGCGGAAGCCAAAGCCCAAGGCTACCGATGTTTCCGGTTCAAAGGACAACGCTGCATCGTTCAGGCGCAGCTTTTCCAAAGCGTCGCGAAGGTCGCCATAGTCCGCGCCGTCTGCGGGATAGATGCCGCAAAACACCATGGGCTGCACCTGCCGGTAGCCGGGCAAGGGTTCCTTCGCAGGATTGGCCGTATCGGTGATGGTGTCGCCCACCCGGGTTTCCCCCAGGTCCTTGATGGAGGCGCTGATATAGCCTACCTCGCCGGGCAGCAGAGCCTCCACCGGGGTATAAGCCGGGCGAAACACGCCTACCTCCACGATGTCAAACTCGGCCCCCGTAGCCATCATGCGCATGCGCATACCCGCCCGCACGCTGCCATGCATCACGCGCACGAAGCAAATGGCCCCCCGGTAGTTATCATAGAACGAGTCAAAAACCAGCGCCTGCAGGGGCTCGTCAGCTTCGCCCTTGGGTGGCGGCACATATTTGACCACGGCCTCCAGCACATCCTCGATGCCCAGGCCTACTTTGGCACTGACCAGCGGCGCATAGGATGCGTCCAGGCCGATCACATCCTCGATCTCGCCGCGCACCTGTTCCGGTTGGGCACTGGCCAAGTCGATCTTGTTGATCACCGGCACAATCTCCAGATCGTGTTCCAGGGCCATGTAGACATTGGCCAGCGTTTGGGCCTCTATGCCCTGGGTGGCATCCACCACCAGGATGGCCCCTTCGCAGGCAGCCAACGCACGGCTCACCTCGTAGGTGAAGTCCACGTGGCCCGGCGTATCGATCAAGTTGAGGGTGTACTGCTGGCCGTCCTTGGCCGTGTACTCCATGCGCACAGCTTTGCTCTTGATCGTGATGCCGCGCTCGCGCTCCAGCTCCATGCTGTCGAGCACCTGCTCCACCATGTCCCGTTTGGCAAAGGTGCCCGTGTGCTCCAGCAAACGGTCCGCCAGGGTGGACTTACCGTGATCGATGTGGGCAATAATGCAAAAATTGCGGATATGGCTTAGACGGGAATCGGACACGCAGATACCTCCGTTTGGGAAAGTGCTTCCCGAATCATGTATTGCAATGGCTGTCCTTCAGTGTGGACAGAACAACTCACTTCGTCGCGGGACTCCGGTTTTCCTCCACAAGCGTCCATGGATTTAGCGGATCAGGCAAATACCGCCGTCGATAGCAGGATGCACAGCTGAGCCGGTACGTATGTACCCCATATCCAGGCTTCCTTACGTGGCAGTTTCATCCCACCAAAGTCGGTGAGGGCAATGAGCAGATCCGATATAAAGAACAGAAGCCCGCCCACCAGCAACAGCCACGCCCGCCCGGCGGTGGCAAAGCACACCGCTGCCGCCGCACCGGCCATGCTGGCCACCAGCAGTCCATACAACGTGGCCAACGCCCGCAGCAGCGCCGGTTGCTGTTCCCGGAACAGGATGCACCGCCCTAATTGGAGCAGCGCAAAAAGGGCGTAGAGGGCAATCATCAGCGCCAGCGGCCACAGTTGGCCATCGCTGCGTTGGGCATAGATCATCCACAGGGCCCGCAGGTAACAAATCTGCGCCGCGGCAAAGCACCCCATCCCCCACAGGAAGTACTGGCGCACCAGGTTGCGTATGGGGGGATACTGCATCAGCATCGCATCGCCAAAGAAGGAAAAACCCATGCCCGCACAGGCCAGCCACATCGGCGTGGTGGATTTGCATACGCCACAAACCGCCGCCAGCAGCACCAATGCGGCGCTGACGGTGATCTTTGTGCGCTGCTCCCGCCGCATCAGCAGGCCGAACCGATAGCCCAGCCACGCCCGGAAGCGCCGGAAGGGCGGCGCATCATCGGCGGTGTACCGATCCATGAGTCCGCCCAGCACCGGCTCGGTCAAAAAGCGGACAACGCGCTGCGTCCGCCGGGCAATGCCCTGCACCCATGGCCTTTGCCACAGGCGCAAAAATGGTGCGCACATCGCCGCCCAAATACGCTCCAGCAAGGATTCCATCCCTTGTCCTCCCCTCAAACGCTAGGCATTCACCTGCCGCCAGATCTCGTGTTGCAGCGCGTCCCGCCGGTGGTTTTCCTGGGCTGTGCGCAGCGCATTTTGCACCATGCGAAAACGCAGGTCCGGGTCAAACAACCGACGCATCTGTGCCAACATCTCCTCCGGTCGCGTGGCGCTGATCACCACCCCGGCATCGTGATCGCGTATATACCGGATGGAGGACACATCCTGGGGGCCATAGGCCAGCATACAGCGCCCCGCCGCCATGTATTCCGGGATCTTGGTGGACAGGGAGAGGCGCGTGACCTTTCGCGCCGACTTGGCAAAGGACTCCACCATCACCAACACGTTGGCATCGGCCATGGCTTGGGCCAACTCTGTCGGCGAAAGGGATCCGCCGTACCGCATCACGGGCTCCATGGTCAGTTTGGCTCTCAGCGCATCCGGCAACGGCTGCGGCGTGTAGATCACCAGCTCTGCTTCCAGCCCCTCCTGGCGCAAGGCTTTGAGTGCCTGGCCCAGGGCGTACAGGTTCTGCCATCGCTGGATGTGCACCCCGCCCGCATAAAGCAGGCGCAACGGCGCGCGCCTCCCATCCTCCTGGGTGTAGGTGGGCATGTCGATACAGTTGGCCGCCAAACCGATGTTGCGCATATCAAAACGCTGTGCGTACTCTGTTTGCATGGCGGGGCTAATGGCATAGACTCGCTCGGCCCTGGCGATGCCCAAACGCAGGCGCTTCATGTACCGGAAGTGAAACAACCAGGACAGGGGTAGCCACGGGTGCGGCACATAGGTATAATCGTCCGTCAACTGCAGCAGCAGCTTGCATTGATACCGCTGACAGATCCACTGCACGATGTCGTAGGCAAAAGGATAGTTGCTGCCCTGAAAGAATACCGCCTCCGGCGCGAACTCGTCCAACCAACGGATCAGTTCCTGGGTGCGGTAGCGCTTGGTGGCCCAAAGCATGTCGCGGACCAGTTCCGGCAGCGGGTAGTGATGGATAAACATCCACCGCACCGACGGCCGCAGATGACGCATGACCCCCGTATACCGCTTGGGCGCAGCGATCGGCGTGCCTGCTTCGCCGCCGATGCGGATCCCCGGCGAAGGCTTGCCCACAATCTCGCGAAGCACATCGTAGTCCGTCAGCCGGTAAAAGTTTCCGCACACCGCAAAGCTGGGTGGCTCCGCCAGTAAAAAGAGCTGGGCCAGTTTCTCCCGGGGCCAGCCTGCAAAAAACGATGCCAGGGTCTTGCCGTTGTTGTTGACATCGCTGAGGGGATTGTGGGATACGATGAGTACGCGCTTGTGCGTCTCCCCCATCACTGCTTCCCCCAAACGCGGCGGTTGACCAGGTCGGTATAACCCTGGATGATGCGCACCACCTTCTGGGATACGTGGGTATCACGATAGTCCGGCGGATAAGCAGCCTCCACAGAGGCAAAGGTCCCCCGGTCCGTCGTCACCAGCGCCATCGCCCCCAGCACGGTGGCAGCGGTGATGCCGCCGACCACGCAAGTGCCCTTATCAATGGCCTCCGGCCGCTCCGTGGAGGTGCGCAGCAGCACCCCCGGGAACCCCAGCATGGCACTTTCCTCCGACAGGGTACCGGAATCCGACAGCACACAAAAGGCATGCTGTTGCAAGTGCACATAGTCATGAAACCCAAAGGGCGGCAGCGACCGCACCAGCGGATGGAACTGGAATCCGCGCTCCTCGATCCGCTTGCGGCTGCGCGGATGGGTGGAGAAGATGATGGGCAGCCCATAGGTCTCCGCCACAGCGTTGACCGCCTCCATCAAGGACGAGAAATGCCCCTCGTGATCCACATTCTCCTCCCGGTGCGCCGAGAGCACGATGTATTGTCCGGACGTCAGGGATTGCTCCGTCAGTACCCCACTGGCGGCGATGCCCGCACGGTTCTGTTCCAGCACCTCATGAATGGGTGAACCGGTCACGAAGGTGAACTCCGCCGGTCGGCCTTCGGCCAGCAGATAGCGGCGGCTATGTTCGGTATAGGGCAGGTTCACGTCGGCGATGTGATCCACGATCCGCCGATTGGTCTCCTCCGGCACATTTTGATCAAAGCAGCGGTTGCCCGCTTCCATATGAAAGATGGGAATCTTAAGGCGCTTGGCCGCCACGGCACAAAGGGCGGAGTTGGTATCCCCCAGCACCAGCAGCGCATCGGGCCGCTGCTCCGCCAGCAACGCATAGCTCTTGGCGATAACATTGCCCATGGTCTCCCCAAGGTGCTCACCCACACAGTTTAGAAAGAAATCCGGTTCCCGCAATCCCAAATCGCGAAAAAAGATCTGGTTCAGGGCAAAGTCATAGTTCTGCCCGGTGTGGCACAAGGTATGCGCAAAGGCCTTGTCGCAGGCCTTGATGCAGGCGCTTAATCGGATGATCTCCGGCCGGGTCCCCAGAATGGTCATGACGCGTAGCTTGCTCACGGGCTACACCTCCTCGTAGTAAGTATCCGGCTGCGTCGGATCGAATAATTCCCCCGCCCAAATTAGCAGCAGTAGATCCTCCGTGCCGGTATTGGTGATGTTGTGGGTGTAGCCCGGTGGAATGTCCACAATATCGATTCGCGATCCGCTCACCGGATAGGTCAGGACTTGGTCGCTGTCCAGCCTGCGAAAGCGGATCACGCCTTCCCCGGCCACAACAATGAACTTTTCCACCTTTGTATGGTGCCAGTGTTGCCCCCGGGTGATGCCGGGCTTGGTCACCGAAACGCTGAGCTGCCCCGCGTGCACCGACCGAATCAGCTCGGAAAAGCTGCCGCGGGCATCGGCATGGGCCACGGCGGACACCGCAAACCCATCCTGAGGCAGATAGGATAGAAAGGTAGCGTACAGCTTGCGCGTAAAAGCATCGGCTCGGTCACCGGTAAGGGTGTAATCGGTACGCGACGCAGCGAATCCACGCAGCCGACCCGCCAGATCGCCCAGCGTCACCGTATGTGTGGGCTGTACCTGGCTGAACTCACCCGGTGCAGGCGCGGGCGTCCCCTCCACAATAGCGCGGAAGTGCGCAAGGATATCGTCGATATAGACCAGGGTCAGCGCCTTGTCCGGATCATCGATGCGCAGATCCTCTCCATGGGCCGCCTGATGGCAAAAGGTGGCCACCACACTGTTATAGAAGGGGCGGCACCACTTGCCAAATACGCCGGGAAAGCGGAACACGTACACCGGCGCACCGCTGGCGCGTCCGTAAGCGAAAGCTGCCTCCTCCGCCGCGCGCTTGCTTTGCCCATAGGGGTTGTCCAGCGCCGCTTGGGTGGAGGAGGACAGAATGAACGGCACCGGTGTCTCCCGCGCCCTCAGCAATGCCAGCACCCGATCTGTCAATTCCGTGTTCCCCGTGGTAAACTCCGCCGGGTTCTGCGGACGATTCACCCCAGCCAGATGAAACACCATGTCCGCCTGCGTTACACGTTCACGCAGTGTCTCCTCGTCATCCTGTGTGTCAAAGGTGAGTAGGGTATCCCCCCTACGCGCAAGGTCCACGCATAGGTTTTTGCCAATGAAACCGGCGGAACCGGTCACCAAGATCCGCATGGGCTTGTCCCCCTTTGGATGCTTCAATACATCGCAATATTATACCATATATGGATAGACGTTGACAACGTTTACACAATTGCGGCGCACACCGGTTTTCCCATTTTTCTTCCTGGTTTATTTTTCAAAATCACTTACTTTATATCCGAATAAATGGTATAATGCTGCATGCGTATAGCACGCAATCATAGCATAAGGATGGTGGCACAGCATGTTGAAAAGATACCTTTCCTTGATTCTCTGTCTGCTCTTGGTTTGTTTGCCATTCTCCGGCTTAACAGCCGATACACCCGTGACCGAGGCGCCCACAGTGGCGCCGGTCGAGGCCGTCACCCCGGAACCCACGCCGGAACTCACTCCGGAACCCACGGAGGTGCCCACCGAGGAACCTACGGAGGAACCTACGGAGGAACCTACGGAGGAACCTACGGAGGAACCCACCGAGGAGCCTGTTGCGGATCCTAGCGAGGAACC
>JAVBUS010000152.1:0-5301 GCA_031555125.1 Eubacteriales bacterium
GTGGATGACCGTCCAATGCCTATCCGCGCTATCGCTGCTGCCCATTGCGCTCTACAACGGCAAGCCCGGTCCCCGGGTGCTGCGCTGGGGTTTTTATGTGTTCTATCCCGCGCACCTATTGCTACTGTACTTTTTGCAGCAGGCCCATATTGTGTCGCCTTATCTGTTTGCGCGCTAGCACGAAAAAACGGACGGTTTACTCAGCGGAACAATGCAATCAAAACGAGGCAAGCCGCATCGTGCGTGCTTGCCTCGTTTGTGAACCCGGGAATCAGAACTTCATGAAATAGCTGCTTACGTAACCGGTGTTGCCATCGATGATGACCTTGCTCCAGTCGGTGCCGAACTCGATGACGGTGATTTTCTTGCCCACCGGGTAGGTGGCCAGAATGTTGGCGTCACTGGCAATGCTCGGCTTAGAACGGAAGTTCACGATACCGGTGCCGTTGGGGTTGGTCAGCTTGGCGGTAAAAGGCTCGACGGGAGCCATGTCGCCCTGGTCGGTGACCTTCACATACTGTTTGTGCATGTAGCCGGTGATGCCGTCCACGCGCACCTTGTAAAAGTCGCCGCTGTTGCCCAGAATTTGCACCTGCTTGCCGTTGCCGTAATAGGCCAGCACCCGGGCATCCAGGGACGCGGTCTCACGCAGGTTCAGCACCTGGGTGGAACGCGGATTGTTGACCACGCCGATCTTGCTGCCCGGGACCGGCGCGGGCGCCGGGGCGGGCTTGCCGCCGATGTTCAGATACTCGGCACGCATATAGCCGGTGACGCCTTGGACGCGAACCTTGTGCCACTGCTTGCCCTGCTGCAGTATCTGCACCTGGGTGCCCGGGGCAAAGGACTGCACGACGGCAGCATCGTCCGACGGGGAGGTCCGCAGGTTCAGGTTGCCGCCGTTGGCGGTGCGCACCACCGCATAGGTCTCCACGGTGACCTTATCCAGGCGTACCAGGTAATCCACCATATAGCCGACGGTCTCACCCACCTGCACACGATAGAATCCGCTGGCATGGGAAAGGATCTTGACGCGGGTCCCATTGGGGTACTGGGCCAGCACGACGCCACCGACGGACGCGGTCTGACGCAGGTTGATGTACCCCGTCGCGCCGGACACCTGGGCGTCGGTGACCTGGGTCACGCTATCCAGCCGGATATAGTTAGCGCTCATGTAGCCTACCATGCCGGCGACTTCCACCTTGTGCCATGTGGAGCCGACTTCCAGCACCTTCACCCACGTGCCGCTGGGGAACGAGGTCAGGATGGTTCCCTCCGTACTGGGCGTCTGCCGCAGGTTGAGCGACTGCGCCTTGATGGTACCGTTGACAGAGGAACCGGCCAAGGAAATCAGAGGCAGTACACAAAGCATTGCGACCAGCGCAAACGCCACGCATCTTTTGTAGAACCCGGAACGCTGCATGGAAATCATCGATATCCCCTCCTTGCGAAAAGATGCGGCAGCGACCCGGCGCACAAACCGGGTGCTTTGCCGTTCGCAATAAAAACGGTATACAAAAGGTAATTGTTCCACCATTCGGCAGAAACTGCGCAGCCAATTTCTTACAAGTTTTCCGGTGCCTCCATCAGGATGGCGCCACGGTCTCCCGTGCGCCAGATTCGCGGCACAAGCCCGCGTTCCGGTTCGCAGGCAATGGCACAATAGGGGGAGCGCAGCGCCCCGGTATCATCATAGGCACCGGCGATGTTGTGGGGGGCAAAAAGCACCTCCAGCAAGCAGCGTGTAAAAGCTTTTGCGCCCATATCCCGCAGGGTATACAAAATGGCATCTCCCCGCAGACGAACCCGCTCCTCGTCCGGGTTTTGCCCCGTGGCATCCCGATACGCCTTGCGGATCTGACGCGCCAGCATGCGGTTGACATCCCGGACAGGGATGCCCAAGGTTTGCATGGCCGGGGCCAGCAGCCGCAACATGACATGCAGCGAGGACAGCACATCCCGGGTTACCCCCTCATCATCCATCGCGGCCAGCGCCGTGCACAGGGCCAGGGTGCTCTCCAGACTATCCGCCGTGCCCTGCACCGTGTACATCAGTGCTTGCAAGCGTTCCCGCTCCGCCACACGCTGGGCATCCTGTACATCGTAGCCGTAGTGGCGGGCACGAAACGTGTCGTCCGGATAGTACCACATATCCATGCCCAGGCGCACACTGGCGCCCACCCGGGGCACGTAATCGTCCCCATTGATCAGGTTGTACAGCGGATAGCTTGCGGGATCCCGCTCAAACCCTTCCCCGGCCACCGTGGGCGCGGCGAAGGTGTATGCGATCAGGTTAAGCGGATGAACGCCCCTTTGATGCAACAGCATGTGCGCATAGGTTTGACAGGCCGCGCCGCCTTGGCTATGCCCGGTGAGCCAAAGCAAGAACCGGGAGTCTTCCCGTCGGGCTTCCTCCAAAATATCCTCCAGGGTCAGGGGCCCCTCGATGCCCAATGTCTTGGCTGCCAGCGGGAACACGATGTGATCCGCGTTGCCGTTAAACTGCCGGGCAAGGCGCAAAAAGCCGCTGTGGAGTCCCTGCTCCCGGCTAAGGGTAAAATTGGTCAGCCAATCATAATACTTGCGGCTGGTGCCCATAAAGCAGATGGCCAGCACGATACGGCCTGTGGCCTGATCCTGTCGCGCCATCACCAACGCCTTGCCGTTATCCTCGGTGTGTACCCGGCGCACCACCCGCAGAAGATCCCGCACGGGGCTGCCCAGCGGCGAGAGCATGGCGCGGGCCTGGGCCAGGGACAGGCCGTTATGCAGCACGCGATCCGGATGCAAGCCCCCGTGCCGCCAGCCCCCCAATCCGCCAAAAACGCGGTTTTCCATCTGCAAGGTGCAATCATCCCACCCGGCATCCAGCCATCGGCCGATATCCAGGTCATAGATATCGCCGCTGAGCTCCGCGGACAGTCGCGCCGCCGCCCGGCTATACGCCGGGCGAGCATATCCCCAGACATCGGTCCGCCAGGGGTGAAACAAATCCCGGGTGCTCGACAGATCGCACCGGGTCAACCGGCCACGGATGACACCCTGGGCCATGGGATCCCCTCCAAGTGTATGCGAAATTGCAGAGATTGCAGAGATCACCGGCTACTTTCCCAGCAGCACGACCTCTTCCTGCGGACTGGCCTTGCGCCCCTGTTTGCGGATCCATTGACGGCCGGACAGCAGATAGTAAAGTCCCAGGTACAGCGGCAGGCTCAAGCTCAGCAGCGCCGCCTGTACCCTTAGGCCGGTGCTCTCCCCTGCCCAGGCGATGTGCACAATTTCCGCGCGGTTGACGCGCAGAAATCGAATGGCCTGCTTGCGGACATCCCCCTTCAAGCGGTAGGCCGCGATATTCTTGGGGATCGACAGGGCGATCTCGGCGGCCCGACGACGCAGGGCGTTGCGGCCCGGGGTGGGCCGCATGCGCTCATATCTACCATGGAGCAGCTGGGCGATCTGCAGGTAATGTAAGCACCAGTTGGCGCTTTTTTGGAATCCGGCCATGATACCACCGGCCCGCTGGCGATAGCGATAAAACACCGTGTCCAGAACCTGTATGCGGCGGGCGCGCAGCATGGCGGGTGCGGTGAACAGCTCGTCTTCGAACAAAAATCCCTCCGCCATACGCAGGCCGTTTTCCTCTAAAAAGGCGTTGCGATAAAACCGGAGCACCGTCATAGGTTCATAGGTGCGCTGGGCGCACAGTTGGGCGAAGCATACGTCGCCCAACAGCACGGCGGTGGGCTTGGGCCGGGGAGGCACCGGCAGCTCCCGGTTTGTGCCGTCCTCAAACCGGGAATAGGCGGCCTGCAGAATGTCCAGGCCGCCGCTCTGGGCCCGGGCCAACAGGGGCAGGACCATCTCGGTTCGCAAAATATCGTCACTGTCCACAAACAGCACATAATCCCCGGTGGCATAGGCCAAACCGGTATTGCGGGCGGCGGAAAGGCCGCGATTCTTGGGGTGGGTATGTACGTGGATATGGGGGTAACGGGCCGCATAATCCGCCAGAATGCCGGCGCAGCCGTCGGGACTGGCATCGTCCACGCAAAGAATCTCCACGGTCTCTTGGGGCAGGCGGCACACGCTCTCCAAGCACGCAGGCAGGTATTCGGCCACGCAGTAGCAGGGGATGATGATGCTCAGTTCCACGCGAAGCCTCCTCTGCGCGTAGAAAGCGGGCAAGCAGTTTCCCCAGAAACGGCTTGCCTGCTCCCTGTAAATATGCGATAATAGGCAAAGTACTTTTATAGTATAGCACACTTTTTTGTGCGTGCGCACCTTAAAATCCAGTTCAACAAGCGGGCAGGGGGAAAAGTATGCTCAGCGTCGTCATCATCGGCCGCAACGAGGCAGCGAATCTGGCTGACTGCGTGGCTTCCGTCCGGGACGCGTTGGCGCAAGACGGCATCCCCCATCAAGTGGTGTATGTGGATTCCGCGTCCACCGACGGCTCCTTGGCTGTGGCCAATGGGGCCGAAGCCGCCTGCTACACCCTGCGCACCGTCGACACCACCGCAGGGCTGGCGCGGCGGGCGGGCACCCAAGTGACCACCGGTGAAGCGTTGCTGTTCTTGGATGGCGACATGCGGCTGATGCCGGGTTTTTGCCGGGTCGCACTGGATCTTGTCTTGGCGGGGAAGGCCGATGGTGTCTGCGGCATCCGGCAGGACGTGTACGAACGGGACGGCCAGATCGTGGGTCAGACCGCCAACTACTACGGCTGCACGGAACGACGGGACGCGCCGGAGTTTGGCGGGGCCATCCTCCTAACCCGACGCGCCCTAGAGGCCGCCGGTGGCTGGGCCGCTCCCCTGATCGCCTGCGAGGAGGCGGAACTCCATGCACGGTTGCGCAAGCAAGGCAGTCGGGTGACAGAACTCCCTGTGCCCATGATCCTGCATACTGACCGGGTGCGGGAAAATCGGGGGCTGCTTGGCACCCTGTGCTCGGCCCGGCGGTTGGGATTGGGCCAGGCCCTGCGCCACGCCCTGTCGCTGGCCAGCGCGGGCGCTCTGCTCCGCCGGGAACCGCTGGCCTTTGCCGGCTGGATCCTGGACATGGCCTCCATCGCCACGCTGCTGGCGGCTCCCCTGTCCATGACGCAGGTATTGCTTTTGCTGCTGATCCAAGGGCTGCAATGGGTGCTGTTCGCGCAGCGCAGGGCCGCCCACACCGGCATACGCTTCCGGGCAGCATTGCCCGGTGCCCTGCGTTCACTGCTGGGGCAGAAGCTCCTGCTTTGGTACCTGCCCGCCGGTTTTTTCTCCTATCATTCTCGCGAGGAAGGCTGCGATCCGT
>JAVBUS010000071.1:0-8229 GCA_031555125.1 Eubacteriales bacterium
TCTGCACTTCTGCAAAGATCTGCCCCATATCCAGCGTCATCCTCGGGTCATCAAGAGCGATGGATACGCTGGTTGCCGGAACTGTGTTTTGGTCCGTTACAGTAATGGTGCAGGTCGCCGTGTTGCCCGGAGCCTCTTTTAAGACCGCCGTAATGACTGCTGTGCCCACGTCCTGTGCCGTTGCATAAGGAGACGAGCTTTGACTTATGTTGACCACCTGCGGGTTACTGCTTGTAAATGTAATTTTGGAATAGCCAGTACCCTTCCCTGTGATTGCATCACAAGTCGCCAGATGAATATCGGTTCCCTTTCGAACGGTCATGGATGGGTTCACGAACTGAATCTGCGTCGGAGTGCTTGGTATGCGCACGATCGTGCTGTCTTGAATGCCGCCCTCGGTCACGGCGGTGATCATCGCTTCCCCATAACCGACAGCCGTGAAAGTGGGCTTCCCGTCCGATATGGACATGGAGAGCACACTCGGGTCACTGACGCGCCAAGTCAACGTGTCCGTTGCAGTGGGGGGGATCAAATTGACGGAGGACACAGTGTAACTTTCATTCAATGGGAGGGAAGGTGGGGCGAAGATACTCAGTGCTACTGCGGGTATCGTGTTAACACCTACAACCGATACGACAAAGCTGCCGATAGGGGTGTCGGGTCTATCGGTCGGATAGGCTGTTATTGTTGCTTGTCCTACACGCTTGGCCAGTAAGCTCGAGAAGGAAAAGCAAGTTACTACGCTGGGATCACTGGATACGAACTTCACGTAATCCTCTGCATAGCTCGGCGTCACGGTATATCTTGTAATATACTTCTCGGTGCCCACCCGCATGGAGTAGACAGGATATCGAAACGCCGCATTTTGCGCACCCGGCATGACTTCCACGTCCATGGTGTCTTGTACGCCATCTGCCGTGGTCGCGGTAATCGTCGTTTTGCCAGCCGAAAGCGAATGCAAGGTTGCATAGCGATTAAGCACGGATTCTGTAATGGTGGCGACCGCTGGATTACTGGATGTCCAGGTCACAGTCCCCCGTGCGTTAAAAGGCCAAAGTTCAGCGAGATAGGTTTGGTCTATCCCGATACCTATGAACTCAGTCCTTCCTATGATTTCCAGTCGGCTTGGCTTTACGATTGGGACCACGTTAACGGTGCACGAAGCGGTTACGCTGGGATCCCACTGATCGTATACCGTAACCGTTGCTTGACCGACACGCAATCCCCGCATATAATTCGAGGATTGCTCCAATATCGTAGGATCGCTCGTTGTCCAAACCCATTCGCCGACGCTAGCGCTTGGGATACAATCCGGCTGGAGAAAATCCGTTTCATCCACCAGCATATCGAAAGTCGACTCCGGAAAAGTAATCTGTTGCGTCGCCTGCTTGACTTCTACATCCACCGTGGCCACCGTTGCGCCCGAAGTGGCGATCAATTCCGCCACACCAACCTGATGCCCGGTCAATCGCACCTGATATTTATTCTGAGGATCTTGTTGCACCGTAAAAATCGCCGTATTGCTAGAGGTGTATGTAATCGGATCTGTCGGGTAGTAACTCGGCCAATAATGCACCTTGAGAAGCTGATCCACTGCCTTTACCGAAATAGAGGGCAATCCCGAAGAATCTAGGAGCAGGGAATAAGTGGACCCTGCGCCCATAACCCCCATATCCATCGCGGACATTTCTGGCATGACCAACGCCTCGACAGGCTCCTCCGTGGGCAACTCCGTGGGTTGCTCCGCAGGCACCTCTGTGGGTACTTCTGTCGGCTCCGCTGTAGGTTCAAGGGTCGGCCTTTCTGTGGGCTCCACCGTCGGCTCCACCGTAGGTTCCACAGTAGGCTCCACTGTGGGCTCCGCGGGAGCCTCCGCCGTCGGTAGCGGCGTCTCAGTGATCTGTTCCCCAGCCGCGGTCGGCGTGATGGAGAACAGCATGGCAATGCAAAGTACCCAGGCATATATACGCTTCCGCATAGTAGCACCTCCAACCGGTATGATGAAAGCTTGTTGTGCATGTATTGTACCATATTTTCCCGGTGCGAGCGTGCAATGCCAGTATTATAATCGATTTAAGGTTATCCCAAAGCTTGGAAGACAGGAATCCCGCGGGGCGCTAGACTCCGCGGGAATTCTGTCCTCATCCGTTATGCCTCCGGATCCTCTTCCGGCATCGGCGGCACATCCCACGGGCCGCACATAGGTTGCATGTTGCGGCGCAGGTGGGCTATGCGGCGCATCTCCTCGGGATCCAATCCGCCGAAGCGCCCATCGCCATGGGGGAACGGGCCGCGCGGGCCACCGGGACCCCGCCTGCCAAAGGGACCGAATCCGCGCATTTCGTCACCGTCCGGGCCCATGGTGCCTACGTGCTGCTCCAACTCGGCGATGACGCGATCCAGGTAGCCGACAAAGGTGGCCCGCTCCTCTGCGGAGAGAGAAGCGAACAGCTCGTCGCTGTCCCCGGCGGATTGCGTCACTGCGTCCGCGGCCTCGGCACCGGCCTGGGTCAGCCGGATGTTGGTGGTGCGCCGGTCATCCTCGGAGGGGGTGCGGGTGATGTAAGCGCTCTTTTCCAGCTTGTTCAGCAGCTCGCCTAGGGATTGGTTGCGCATGTCCAGCAGGTAGCCCAGCTGTTTTTGGCTGATCTCCGACTGCATCTTTAGGATGGACAGTACCCGGCCTTGACCCCGGTGGGGATTGCCAAAGGGACCATGGCTGCGCAGGGTGTGGATTTGGTAGTGGTGCAACAGCGCCGAAAGTCGCGCCAACCGCTGCATCAAGTCTTTTTCTTCTTTACTCATCATAGAACCTCCTTATATTGAACAATCGACTCTCGCAAGTGTATCGGTACCTTGCAATTAGAAGAATAAAGGTACCGAGATAAAATGTCAAGTACTTTTTTCTCGGTACCTTGTATTTTTGTGTGCAATTGTGGAATGCCCTTACTGCGGCTTGCCCAGCATGGCCGCGCCGATGATGCCCGCGTCCGGCCCCAACTGGGCCAGCTTGATCTCGGCATAGGGCAGGGATTTGAAGAAGACCATGGGCTTTAGCGCTTTTCGCACCGCGTCCGCCAGGAACTCCCCGGCCAGAGACACACCGCCGCCCAGCACCACCACTTCCGGATCGATGAAGTTGATGATGGATACGATGCCGGTGGCCAAGGCCTTGGCATAGCTCGCGAAGACCTCGGCAGCGGTGGGGTCGCCCTGCTTGGCAGCGTCGATGACGGTTTTGGCGCTGATGCGCTCCGGGTTCTGACCGCACAGGGTGCCCATCAGGGAGTCGGGGTGGGCGGCGAGCGCCTTGCGCCCTTCCCGGATCAGCGCCGTGGCCGAGGCGTAGCGCTCGAAGCAACCCCGCATGCCGCAGGTGCACAGTTCGCCGTCCATCTGCAGGATGATGTGGCCGATCTCCGACCCCACAAAGTGGTTGCCGCTATAGGGCTTACCATCGATGATGATGCCGCCGCCCAAGCCTGTGCCCAGGGTTAAAAACACGCTGCTCTGGGTACCGGCGCTGACGCCTGCGGCGTACTCCGCAAAGCCCGCTACCGTGGCGTCGTTATCGATGAATAGTGGCTTGTTGATGTAGCGCTGAAAGGTCTCCCGGAAGGGTACATCGTGCCAGGCTAAGTTGGTGCAAAAGGGGATGATCCCAGTCACCGGATCGGCGACGCCGGGCACGCCGACGCCGATGGCGGTCACATCGTCCAGGGTATAGGGCGATGCCGCCAGAACCTCCAGGGTGATGCGGGCCATATCCTCGATGATGGGCCCATAGGGGCGGGGCATCCGGGTGGGGGTGGAGCCTTTGCACAGAATGTTGCCTGCTTCATCTACGATGCCTACTGCAATGTTGGTGCCGCCCAGATCGATGCCGATGCATACAGACATACGCGGTTCCTCCTTTTGTCGACTGTGTTAAGCGTCCTGGCCTTCCTCCTCGGGCAGGGGCGAGGGACGCATTTCGTCCTGTGAGCGCTGGAGCATCTCGGTCAGACGGTTGTCCAGTTCCGCAGCGGCGTTGTAGCCCATGCGCTTGAGGCGCCAATGGCGGGCCGCCACTTCGATGATGATGGCCAGGTTGCGGCCGGGGCGCACGGGCATCACGGTATAGGGCAGCTTGGCGCCCAGGATGGTGATGAACTCCTCGGTCAGGCCCAGTCGGTCATACTCCTTGTTCTCCCGCCAGATCTCCAGATGGATTACGATATCGATGGACTTGCTGGGGACCACCGCGCCCACGCCGTACATGGCCCGGATATCGATAATGCCCAGGCCCCGGATCTCCATAAAGTGGCGTACCATCTCCGGCGCTTCGCCTACCAGGCGGTTTTCTGCCACGCGGCAGATATCCACCACGTCATCGGCTACCAGCTGATGCCCGCGCTTGACCAACTCCAGAGCCGCTTCGCTCTTGCCTACGCCGGACTCGCCGGTGAGCAACACGCCCACGCCGAACACGTCCACCAGCACGCCGTGGCGGGTGACCCGGGGAGCCAGGCGGTTGTTCAAAAAAGAGATGGCGCTGGCGAAAAACTTGGTGGTCACCGCTGTGGTTTGGAAGATGGGCACGTTGTGCTCCTTGGCCAACTCCGCCATCACGGGGGGGCAGGGCATGCCCCGGGCGATGACCACACACGGCATATCATAGGTAAAGTATTTGCCCAGCCGTTCCCGCTGAAGGGTTTCGTCCAGGGACTCCAGATAAGACATCTCGGCCTTGCCCACCACCTGGGGCCGCTCATAAGCGAAGTAGTCGTAGTACCCTACGAACTGCAGGCCCGGGCGGTTAAGGTCCGTCGTGCGGATGTCCCACTCCTTGCGGGTGCCGGGCACGAGCACTTGCAGTTTCAGGGTATCGATAAAATCCTGGGCTGCGATCATGGGCGTCCCTCCAATAGATATTGTTCCACAAAACGTGCAACGCCGTCATGGGCGTGGCTGTCGCAGATGTGCGATGCTACTTGCTTGAGCGTTTCCTGTGCGTTGGCCATGGCCACGGCCATCCCGGCGGCGGCGAGCATGGAGATGTCGTTGCCCCCGTCGCCAAAGGCCGCCACGGTGGCAGGATCGATGTCCAGCCGCGCGAGCAGCGTGCGCAGCGCGTTGCCCTTGGTGGCCGTCAGGGTGGTGATCTCCAGCAAGGTTTGCTGGGAGTTGGTGACGTTGAGTACCCCGGCGAACCGATCCAGCAACAAAGACTGCAGGCGGTGCACCTCCTGGGGCGCGGCGATGGCCAACAGTTTGGGGGTATCCTGGGTGATGAAGGCGGACAGCGGCCCCACAGCCCGGCCCGTTAGGCTGGTGGCCCGGTGGTAATAGTCGCTATCCGCGTTGGCTTCGGCATAATAATACCCGCCGGCATCGTAACCGTGGAAGTAACAGCCTTCAGCTTCCAGCACCCGGGCTACTGCCAGCGCCAGGTCCGGGGGTAGGCAGTCGGCCCGGAGCGTCTCACCGGTGCGGCTGTCGGCGATGAGGGCGCCGTTGCAGGCGATGATCGGCAGGGGCGTGCCCAGGGCCCGGGCAAAGGGAAGGATGGATTCCACCATGCGGCCGGAGGCCACGATGATGCCGATGCCGGCGTCCTGCGCCCGGCGCAGGGTGGCGACGGTATAGGGACTGAGGGCGATCTCCGCATTGAGCAGGGTGCCGTCCAGATCCGTGACGATGGTGCGAATGGGCAACGCAAAACCTCCTTGACGCGGGAATACACTGTTCTGTATTATAACGTAAAAAGTGGGGATTGACCACAGGTTTCTTGTTTCCGCGGGGTGGCATTTGCGGGGTGGCAGGCCAATGCCGCATTTGCGGACTGGTCAAGCAGGCGTGGAAAGTGGTATGATGATGCAAATGTCAAAGGGGGGATCGCCCATGGAACAGCATACCAATCGCTACTGGAGCACCGTGGCGGCAGGTCTGACGCCTTATGTGCCCGGTGAACAGCCGCGTGATCGCAGCTATATCAAACTCAACACGAACGAAAGCCCCTTTGCGCCGGCCCCCGGCGTGGCCGAGGCGATCCACAAAGAAGCGGGGGAGGCCCTGCGCTTGTATCCCGATCCGGACAGTACGGCGCTGGTGAACGCCCTGGCGGCGCTCCACGGCGTGGATCCGGCGCAGGTATTTGTGGGCAATGGCTCCGACGAGGTGCTGGCCTTCGCGTTCCAGGCTTTTTACAGCGGTAAGGCCCTGCGCAGTGCGGATATTACCTACTCCTTTTATCCCGTGTATGCACAGCTGTATGATGTGGCGTATGAGACCGTGCCGGTGAGCGCTGACTTTGCAATCGATGCGAACAACCTATGCGGCCCCTGTGGCGTGGTGCTGGCCAACCCCAACGCGCCCACCTCGCGGGCCATGCCCCTGGCGGAGATCCGGCGTATTGCGGCCCACTGCCAGCAAAACGGCCAGGTGTTGCTGGTGGATGAGGCCTATGTGGCCTTTGGTGGGGAGAGCGCATTGCCGCTGTTGACGGCGTTTGATAACGTGCTGGTGGTGCGGACGTTCTCCAAAGCCCACGCGCTTGCGGGGTTGCGGGTGGGCTATGCGGTGGGGCACTCGTCCCTGATCGAAGCGCTGAATCGGGTCAAGAACTGTTTTAACTCCTACACCCTGGATCGACTCGCCCAAGTGGCCGCTGTGGCCGCGGTGGAGGATGTAGCCTATTTCGACCGCTGCGTTGCGGCGGTGTGTGCCACCCGGGAACGGGTAACGGAAGCACTGACGGGCATGGGTTGCCAGGTGCTGCCCTCGGCGGCCAACTTTGTGTTTGTACGGCACCCGGACCACACCGGTCATGCCCTGCAAGCCGGCCTGCGGGACAGGGGCATCCTGGTGCGGCGGTTCGCCAGCGTGCCCCGCATCGCCGATTGGCTGCGGATCACCATCGGCAGCGACCGGGACATGGACGCGGTGCTAACGGCGATGGCGGCGCTGACCGTAGGGTAAGCACCGTCAAAGAAACTGCGCCCGGATGGCCTTGGGCAGCTTGGCGATGACGGTGGCATAGGCGTGGTCGATCATGGCCAGGATGTCCCCGTCGGCGACGGTTCCGTCCAGGGGGAAGGTGTTGAAGTGGGGCTGCTGCATGGGCGGGCAATGATAGCCCCGGACCACGGTGCCCGCGTACCGCGCACGCCAGAAGAGCCCCTCCTCCGGGGTACACTTGAGGGTGACCGTGGGCACGCCGTGGAGCAGGAATAATTGCGCTACCACGCGGCCGCCGATCTTGATGCACCGGCAGTGGGGGCCGAAGGGATAGTCGTCGGTACTGCCCGGCCGTTGCAGGCAACGCAGGCCGATTTCTTCTAACGTCATCATGGCGTATCCACGCGCACGACGGACTGTCGTGCGTTTTTTTCTAACCAAATGAGCAGCACGGCGGCATCACTGGGGGATACGCCGGAGATGCGCGATGCCTGACCCAAAGAGGCCGGACGATGGGCGGCCAGCTTTTGCCGTGCCTCGATCCGCAGGCCCTCCAGGGCACTGTAATCGATATCTTCGGGGATGGGGCGTTGCTCCGCCCGGCGGAACTGGGCGATTTGTATCTGCTGCTTTTCGATGTATCCTTCATAACGGATGGCGATGTCCACTTGCTCCTCGATGGTGTGGGGCAAGGGCATCCAGTCCGGATCCAAGGTGGCCAGATCGGCATAGGCGATGCCGGGGCGGCGCAGCAGCTCGGCGGCGGTGGGGGCGCCGCTTGACATGGGCGGCTGATCGTGATCCGACAGCCAGCGGTTCAACGCGTCCCCGGCGGGCATCCGCGCCTTTTTGAGCCGCGCCACGGCGGCATGCGCATCGGCCTGCTTTTGCACCATGCGGTCATACCGTTCCTGGGTCACCAGCCCCGCATCGTACCCCAGGGCGGTCAAGCGCAGATCGGCATTATCCTGGCGCAGGATCAGACGGTATTCCGCCCGGGAGGTCATCATGCGATAGGGCTCCCGGGTGCCCTTGCAGATCAGGTCGTCGATGAGCACGCCGATGTAGGCCTGATCCCGGGTAAGGAGCAGGGGTGGGCGCGCCTTCAGCGCCAGGGCGGCGTTGATGCCCGCGATAAGGCCCTGGGCCGCTGCTTCCTCGTAGCCGGACGTGCCGTTGATCTGTCCGGCAAAGTACAGTCCGGCGATGTCCCGGCAGGCCAGGGTCTGGGTCAGTTGCAGGGGGTCGATGCAAGCGTATTCGATGGCGTAGGCCAGCCGCACCAGCCGT
>JAVBUS010000061.1:0-6716 GCA_031555125.1 Eubacteriales bacterium
TCATCGGTATGTTTCAACCCTCCGAGGTCGTCAAGCTGATGCTGTTGATCGTGCTGGCCTTTTTCTTTTCCACCCGGCGGGGATTGGTGCGCATGATGCCTGCGGTGCTGTTTGTGCTGGGCTGTTTGGGCATTCTCGCCCTGCAGCGGGACATGGGCACGGCACTGATGTACTATTTGACCACCTTGGCGGTGTACTTTGTGGCCTCCAGCAACACGTTTTTGACCCTGGTGGGTCTGGGGGGCGGTGTGGCCGCCGCCATCGGCGGCTACTACCAGTTTGCCCACGTGCGGGTGCGGGTGGCCATGTGGCGCAACCCCTGGTCCGACCAACTGGATAAGGGGTATCAAATCATTCAAGCGCTGATGGCCATTGGCTCCGGCGGGCTGTTCGGCTTGGGCTTGGGCCTGGGCTTACCGCGAAAGATTCCGGCTTATCATACCGACTTCATCTTTGCCGTCATCTGCGAGCAATTTGGCATGATCTTTGGCCTGTGCTTGGTGCTGGTATATGTGGCGCTGTTGATACGGGGATTCTCCATCGCCATGCGTGCCCGCCAGTCCTTCTACTCCTTGCTGGCCTTTAGCTGCACGATGCTGCTGGGCTTTCAGACCTTTGTGATTATCGCCGGGGTCATTAAAATGATCCCGCTGACCGGCATCACCATGCCCTTTGTCAGCTACGGCGGCACCTCGCTCCTCTCTTGCATGGGTCTGGTGGGCCTGCTGCAGGGCGTCTCCTCCCGGATCAGGGTGGAGGCCCAGGCAGACCGCGCCATCGCCGATGCTGCCGAGGAGGTGGTAGGCCTGTGAAAACCCTGCGGCGGAACATCCGTGTGGTCTGCGCCCTGGTGCTGGGGTTGTTTGTCGCCTTCTTTGCCTATTTTTCTTATTCTGTCTATTTCTTTGGCGGGCGCTGGTTCGCCAACCCTTTCAATCCGCGCATCTCCTCTCAAAAGCAGGTAGTGCAGGCCGGTACGATCACCGATCGCACAGGCGTGGTGCTGGCCTACACCGATAATCAGGGCGACCGACGCTATGCAAGCGACGCAAAAACCCGTCAGGCGGTCGCCCACGTCATCGGCGACAGCGGCGGCAACGTATCCAGCGGCGTGGAGACCTTTCACGCCCAGTACCTGCTGGGATTCAAGGCCAGCCTAGCGGAACGGATCACCCAGCTGTTTGCGGGGGATGACCGCCGGGGCGATGACATCGAGCTGACCATCAGCGCCAAGCTTAACACCTACATCAGCGAGCAGTTCCCCTCGGGGAAGGCCGGCGCTGTGGTGCTGCTCAACTATCGCACCGGGGACATCTATGCGCTGGTATCCAAGCCGGATTTTGATCCCAACAAGATCGCCCGCATCAAGGAAGACCCCAACTCCAGTGCGCTGTTCAACCGCGCCACCCTGGGCACGTACCCCCCGGGCTCCACCTTTAAGATCGTCACGCTGGCTTCAGCGTTCCAGTATATTCCGGATGTGCGCAGCCGTCGCTTTGACTGCACGGGCTATCTGCCGCTAGCCGGGGGACAACCTGTTACCGACGCGGGCAACAATGTACACGGCACGCTGACGGTGGACGAAGCGTTCGCCAAAAGCTGCAACGTCACCTTTGCCGCGTTGACGCAGGAACTGGGCTATGACCGTATGGCGCGAACCGCCGCGGACTTTGGCGTGGGCGACAATTTCCTGTTCCGTGACCTGGTGGTCAGCAACTCCAAGTACCCCACCGATACCCCGACGCAGGACGACCTGGCTTGGTCCGGCGTGGGCCAGGGCCGCGTGATGGTCTCTCCGCTGCACATGGCGCTCATCACGGCAGGTGTTGCCAATGGCGGCGTGATGATGGAGCCTAAGCTGCTCAAGCAAGTCACCGGTCCCAACGGACAACGCCGCCTGGTCACCGAGCCCAGGGTCTATAAGCAGGCAGTATCCCCGGAGCTGGCGGCCATCCTAAAGGCCGACATGTTCTCGGTGATACAATCCGGCACCGGCGGCAACGCAAAAATGAGTGGGTACCACGTGGGCGGAAAGACCGGCAGCGCGGAGTTTACAAATGACAAAACCATCGAAACACACGCTTGGTATGTGGGCTTTATCGACGACGACGCACACCCGCTGGCCATCGCGGTGGTGGTGGAACACGGCGGTTCCGGCGGCCAGGTAGCCGCCCCGCTGGCAAAGAAGTTCCTGACCAAGGCCCTTTCCCTGGGTCTATAGCATCACGAAGGAGGTTTCCCATGAAGAGATTTTTGTCTTGTGCCCTGGCCCTCTTGGTCCTTATGCTCCCGCTGTGTGGTCTTGCGCAGGGCGTGACCGTACGCACAACATCCAACCTGTACGCCGAAGAATCCACTGCCCAAGCGTTTATGGATGCCTTGGTGGCCTATGAGCAGGCCAGCGGCAACACCATCGAAGATTTTTCCGGCATCGTTGATGAGATGTGGCGACCCACCGTAGTCAGCGACACCGCCAGCGGGCTGTATGACATCGTGTACTATGACGCGGCGGGCGGCGATTCCGCGGCCCTCCTACCCTATGTGGTGCCGATGGACGAGGTGCTGGCCGCCTATCCCAGCGCCAAGCTGCGCAGCAGCAAGTCGATGACCGAGGCCGACGGCCGCATCTACGCGGTGCCGGTCCGGGGTACGTGGCTGGCGCTGTACTGCAATACGGACCTGTTCGACATGTACGGTCTGGCACTGCCCACGGATTGGGAAAAGTTTGAGGCCGCCATCACGAAGTTCGCGGCGGAGTCCTTGGTGCCGGTGTCGGCATCCTTGACCGACATGCCCCACTACCTGCTGGAGAGCGCCATTCTGTCCAGCGGTTCGGTGGAAGAGCACAATGCCCGTCCCGCCAACGCGGATCAGATCCCCTACTCCTGGCTCACCGGGATGGAGCTGATCCGTCAGCTCGGCACACTCAAGGCCTTCCCTGCGACGGGCAGCGAGGTGGACACCACCCAAACCTTTTTAGAAAAAGAAGCGGCCATGCAGGTGGACGGCACCTGGCTGGCCAACACCATTCCCCAGGAAAGCTGGGATAGCACGGTCATGCTGCCTTTCCCGACCTATAACCCCGGCGCGGACGCCACGGCGGTGGTGGGGCAGGTGCCCATGGGCTTTTACATCACGCGGGCCGCGTGGGACGATCCTGCCCGGCGGGATGCGGCCATGCAACTGCTGGAGCAGCTCACCAGCGACGAGATGGTGAAAAAGCTTGCCTTCGCCTATGACGGGGCGCTGGGGCAGTCGGCGCTGAGCATGTTCCTGAACATGAGCGCCGCGTCGGGCTATATCGGGGACGATATGACGCCGGAGGCCCGGGATCAGTGGGGTGCGCGGGCCGTCGATGTGGCATCGGGCACGGCGGATCCGGCCCAAGTGATTCGCGATGTGGTTGCCTCGGGCGCGTTTGTGCAATCATACTAGCGCCCCGGCAACGACAGTCGGCAATCGATCCGCGTGATATGCGTCCAAATCAAATCAGGAGTAGCATGCGCTGCGCCAGTATCCAATAGGGCTGTTCCGCCGTTGCTTTGTGCCGGCGGAACAGCCTTTTTGTTGCGGTAACCGTCGGCCCACCAGTGCGATCAGGTCTCGCGCTTTTCCCGGACACCCTTTTCCGGCACATACTCAAAGCTGGTCTTGTCGCTATGCAGGTCAAAGACGACCTCCTCCCCGATCAGAAACCGAAACCGGGCGCTGCAGGCGGGCACTTCATAGATGGTGCGGAGCATGCCGCCGTTGGCGGGAGCCATCAGCGGATGCGCCTGCGCACGGCCCTCCAGCTTGATCTCCAAGCGCTGCTTTCCTTTGCGCAGCACGATGTGTTCCCGGGTGCAGACGATGACACGGGCACCGTTGTCGGTGGCCAGTCGATACTCCTTTCCCCGATACCACAGCACGCACAGCACCCCGCGAAAGGCGAGCCTCCCTACGGCCACCTTGGCCACGGCAACCATGATGCAGCACTTTTCCATAAAATCGTTGGCCTGCACCCAGGTATAGTAGTCCGGGAACACAGAGCCGCTATCCTGTTCCGCATAGCCGATGCCCCCCACGAAGGAGATGGCTTGGCCGTTGAGATTGACCTCCCCGGCCAGGGCATGATGCAGGCTGAGCACCCCGTGACGGCAGGCTACCGGCACGTGCCGGAGGAGGCCCATGACATCCCGCCGGGGCGGTGTACGGTGCCGGCAGAGAATTTCGCCGGTGAGTGTCAGGTCGCGGTCCCGGATGTTCAGTACGGTACGCTTGAGGGAAAAGAAGCTGTCCCCCACCGAGATGCCGTAGGCCTCCTGACGGTATGCCTCCAGCGGATAGGATACGAAATAGGACGCATCGTCGGTTACCACCTGTACGAAGGCGCCGTTGCCCCCACGCCCCGGGATCAGGGCCAGCGTGTCCCGGGCATTGCACTGCTTCAGGTACCATCCTTCAAAAAAGTCGCCCAACTCGGGCCCTCCTTTCCGCAGGGTTGTCCAGCACCCGACCCCGTTCATCGAACCGGGAGCCATGGCATGGGCAGTCCCAACTTCCCTCTTCCCGGTTCTTGTGCAGTGCGCAGCCCAGATGGGTGCAGCGATGGAGACTGGGTGTCAGCATGTGCAGGGCACTGGACAAGCCGTTGCGTATCAGCTGCGGGTGCAGCATGGAGCGGTCGGGGGCAAACACCGGCGCGTAGTCGTTATGCCGCCCGGTGAGAGCGTCCCGGAGCAACATGGCCGCCACCATAGCGTTGCTCATACCCCATTTGCGAAAGCCGGTGGCCACGTACCAGCGGGGCGTGCTCTTGGCGTATTGGCCAATGTAAGGAATGTTGTCCAAGGGGATGCAGTCCTGGGCTGCCCAGGCATAGCGCTCCCGCGCCGCCGGATACCGGTCCGCCACGAACTGCCGCAGCGCGGCATATCCGCCGCCCTTTTGACCGGTTTTGTGATCGCCGCCCCCCACCAGCAGCAGGTCCCCCTGCATCCGGAAGGATAATCCCGGTTCGCAGGCGTCCACATACATGCCTGGCAGGTGCGGCGCACCTTCCAGCGCCAACGCATAAGACCGGTGCTGGTACATCTTGGCGAAATACGCGCCGTGCCGATCCACAAAAGGAAAGTGGCAGGCAAACACGATGCGCTGAGCTGTGATGGTCCCCTGGGGCACTGTGACCGCAGTTCCCTCCACCCGGAGCACAGGGGTTTCCTCGTACACGGTCAAGGGGGCAGCGAGGTGGAACAGCAGCTTGAGGGGATGGCACTGGGCCTGGTCCGGGCAGCAAACCGCTCCCTGCACCGGTAGCGGCAAGGGCAGCGCCTGGGTCGTGGTCACCGGCACCCCCAGGTCTTGCAGTGCGCGCGCTTCTTGGTGGATCGGCGTCGGGTCCCGCAGGGTATAGACATAGGCATCCCGCCGCACATAATCACAGCCCCCCCGCCGGCACAGGGTCTCGTATGCCGTCAATGCCTCCTGTTGCGCCAACAGGTAGCCCTGGGCACGCTCCCGCGAGGCTTGCATCAGCCCGGCATAGCACAGCCCGTGTTGCAGGGTGATTTTACCCGTGGTATTTTGTGTGACCCCGCAACCAATGCGCCGGGCTTCCACCACGACGCAACGGACCCCGGCATCCTGGAGCAAATGTGCACACAGGATGCCGGTGATGCCTCCGCCGATAATGAGCACGTCGGTGGCAAGCGTTCCCGCCCATGGTGTGCGGGGGGCCAGATCGGCAGTATCCGCCCAGATGGAAGGCATAGGCACGCTCCTTTCGTAAATGACGGAGCTTATACTGCTCCTCATTTGATTTGACACACATCTCGCGGATCTTTTGCCGTCTGGCGTTGTCGCGTTTCCGGTCGCCGTGGCGCTGCCACGGCTTCCTACAGGCCCCCCGAGCAGCACGAAAAACTCTCGCGTGGCCAGCTACTCACCTTTGTGCGGTCTTACCTTAGTCTGTCGATGTCCGGTGCCGACTATACAGCAGAGGAGCGGCCTGCGATGGCACAAAAAAACGGCGGCATTGCTGCCGCCGCGGGAAAATGATCCGATTATTGGCTGAGGAGAATCGCTTCCGCCAACACTGTTTCCAAAACTGGCATCGGCGTAGGCTCCAGGGCGACAAACTCTTGCGGGAAACTTGCCGCATGGACGAGCACCGGGTGGGGAATCGGGATGATGCGTACGGCGACAGTGATGGTATCATCGTGGTTCGGCCGCAGCGCCTTATCACTTTGCTCGATGGTAGACTCTGTCTCCTCGCCATCCTCCGCCAGGATGATCCCGCCCCCCACATCGTCGATCTCGATTTTGGGATCCTCCGGTACGACGATGGGTCTTCCGGGGGCAATGACGGAATCTTGTATCGTGATAATGGGCGGCATACAACTCTCATGATTGTCACCGTCGCAGCGCCAATGCCCAACAGGGCACTCCGTATGGTCACCCGTCTCACCCTGTTTATGCCCACAGGGCAGCATGACGGGCTCCGGTGTCGGCGTTACGGGCTCCGGTGTCGGCGTCACGGGCCCCGGTGTCGGCGTTACGGGCTCCGGTGTCGGGGTCACGGGCTCCGGTGTCGGCGTTACGGGCTCCGGTGTCGGCGTCACGAGCTCCGGTATCGGCGTTACGGGCTCCGGCGTCGGCGTTACGGGCCCCGGTGTCGGTGTTACAGGCTCCGGTGTCGGCGTTACGGGCTCCGGTGTCGGCGTTACGGGCTCCGG
>JAVBUS010000286.1:0-5173 GCA_031555125.1 Eubacteriales bacterium
CCGGAGATGGGCCTTGCCGACAAAGTGACGGTACAGCGCCAACACGCGATCATTCATACAGAAATCCCCCTTTGTTGCAATGGTCACCCGCAAGCAGGGTGAACGTTCACCTACTCCCATTATAGCCAGTTGCCGAACGCAATGCAACCCGTTCCCTTGACTTTTTTTTTGTGGGCGGGTATGCTGGGCACAGGTTAGCAAGCCGCTTGCGCGCGAAAGGAGGGGGCACCATGGGCAAGGCCCGCCGGCCCACCCTGAAGGACATTGCCGCCAGTACCGGCTATTCCATCAACACCGTATCCAAGGCATTTATGCCCGCCTCCAATTTATCCGGTGAAACCCGGGCCAGAATCCTGGAGGTAGCCCGGCTAGTCGGCTACGTGGCCAACGCGTCGGCCAGCGCCATGCGCTCCGGCGTCACCCGCACCATCGCCGTGATCGTGGGGGATATCTCCAATCCCCACTTTGCCATTATGGTTAAGGAGATCGAGACCCTGGCCCGTGCCCACCACTACAGCATCATGGTGCTCAACACCGACGAATCCGACGATCGTGAGGCGGAGGCCGTGGAGGTCGCGCTGCGCAAAGGGGTGGATGGCATCCTGCTGTGTCCGGTGCAGCAATCCCTGCAAAATGTGCAGCGCATCATCCGTGCCCAGGTGCCCTTTGTGTTGTTGGGCCGCCACTTTGAGGGCCTTTCTGCCAACGCCGTGGTGTGCGACGATGTGCAGGGCGGGGAACTGGCCACCGCTCACCTGATCGCCCTGGGCCATCGCCGGATCTGTTTTCTGAACGCGCCGGGACACATCTCCAGCGCAAAAGAGCGGTTCCAGGGCTATTGCAACGCGCACAAAACAGCGGGCCTCCCCGTGGATCCGGCGCTGGTGCACACCGTTTCCCTGCGGCAGGAGGCCCGCTTGCAGCAGCTGCAAGCCATTGTTGAAAACTTGACGGCCACCGCCATCTTTGCCTTTAGCGACGTCATTGCCTGGGAAGGCATCACCCTGCTGCAGGCCCGGGGTCTTACGGTGCCCCAGGATGTGTCGGTGATCGGGTTTGACAACCTGTTGTCCAAGCTGCCCTATCCCTTTGCGCTGACCTCGGTGCGTACCTCCAAGACGCTGATGTCGGTGGAGGCGTTGAAGATGCTGATCCAACAGATGGAAGAGCCGGACGCCGTGGCGGGATTGGTGGCGAAAAAGGTGATCTCCACCAGCGTGGCGGTCCGCCAGAGCACTGCCCGTTGCGTCCCGGAAAGGGCTTAGCCGTCCAGTCGCGCCAGCAGTGCGCCGTGAGCCGGCAGCATGGCATTCATGCCGTCGGCGGCAAGGGGTATTTCGGTGCTCTGCCACAGATCCCTGCCCCGGGCGGGCGGGGTGATGCCCAGCGCCTGCCAACTGATGCCCACCGACCGGGGAGCGTCGGACAAATTGAACAATGCCACATATATGCCGCCGTCGGTGTCTTCGCTGCGCCAAACGGCGTGTTCTGCATCCCGCCGCATCTGCCGTGCGCCGTGCCCGTGGGTCAGCACCCGCAGAACCGCGTCGTTTGTGAGCAGGGCCAAAGTGTCGGCATCTGTGTCCGGCAGGTGGCCGCCAAACATCAGCGGGGAACGGAAGATGCACCACAGGGTCATCAGGGTGACCTGCTCATCATGGGTGAATCGGGAGGCCTGTCCGCCGTCCTCGAAACACCGCAACCTGCCCATGGGCAGCATGTCGCAATCCGGCCAGCAACCGGGGCCTACATGGGGCGCCCAGACCTCGCAGCGCTCAAACATGGATAACAGCGCGGGCCAGCGATCCCAAAAATCCCCGGTCATGCGCCACATGTTGGCGTGCTGGGACAGGTGCCACGCCCGCTCGATGATGGCGGGACCGGGGGACAGCGAGAGCACCATATCCCGGCCTGAGGCATCGATTGCGTGCCGGATCATCTCGATCTCCCGGGCGGCGGAGTAGGGGTTCTGCCGGTTGAACTCGGTGTTGGCAATGTCGTCCACCTTCACAAAATCCACGCCCCAAGCGGCGTATAGCGCAAACAGAGAGTCGTAGTATGCCTGGGCGCCGGCTGCGTCGGGATTCAGGCCGTACATATCGGTGTTCCAGGGGCACAGTGACCAGGGTTGGGCGATGGCCCGCGCCCTCGCGTCGCTGCCCAGGATGGGGGTGTCTTGATGCACCGCCTGCCGGGGGATACCCCGCATCATGTGGATGCCAAACTTGAGCCCCATGTCGTGGATCCGGGTGGCGATGGGGGTGAATCCCGCACCGTTCGCAGCGGAAGGAAAGCGCTCCGGCGCAGGCATCAAGCGGCTGTAGCCGTCCATGCACAAGGGCGTAAAGGGGTGGTACTCCGTGGAGTCGGCCGTGGGATCCGACCACTGTATGTCGCAGACCACGTACTGCCAACCGTGGGCCTTGAGGTGATCGGCCATGAATTGTGCGTTGGCCATAAGCTGTGCTTCGTTGACCGATGCGCCGAAGCAATCCCAACTGTTCCAGCCCATGGGTGGCGTAGGGGCCACAAGATTCTTTTGCAGGGGTACAGTGATGGACATGTCGGTGCCTCCTTGTACGAGATGGCCCTATTATAGCGCAAAAACCGGTGGGCGGACACCGGCATTGCAACTTTTTCCCTATTTACCGATGGCGGTGCGCTGAAAGTGCCGTGGGGGAAAGAAAAACTTTTTTTTAAACAGCTTGCTAAACTGATACGCGTCATAAAAGCCGAAATGAACGGCGATATCGGCTATCTTCCGGTGGGGTTCGGAGCGGATCAACGCCAGGGCCATGTCCAGTTTTAGGTTGAGCTGGTAGCGGTATACGCTTTGTCCTGTGGCACGGCGAAACCGGGTGGATAATGTGCGCACCGAGGTACTTGCCTGCTGGGCGATTTCCTCCAGGCTGAACATGTGGGTGGGGTTTGTGTGCATCAGGCGCAGGATGCGCATGACCCAATCTTCTCCATGTATCTGGTTATCGTGGCCGCAATGAGCGATGTCGCTAAGCAGTACATCCAATAATAGCCGCATGCTGCGCTCCCGATCCTCCCGTGCGGACAGATACCGCTCGGCGATGGCCTGCAGGGTGATGCGGATGCTGGGATGCTCCAGACAGTTGGTGAAGGTGGGGATGCACAACATGTCCCCCTGCATCATTTGCAGCGCCAAGGCACTGGTGACGTCCACACCGTACCGGTCCTCCGGCAAAGCGGAAAAGTGCACATACATCGTCTGGGTGTTGGGCGAACATGGCGTCAAGCTGTAGTGATGGCTACCGGCGCGCAAAAAGATCAGGTCGCCCTTTTTTAGCTGGTAGTTCTCCTCGTCCTGGCAGATGGACCAGTCGCCTTCCAGCATATACATGAGGTCGTGTTCCCGCATGACGCGATCCGGGTGCATGTCCTGCGCGAAGTATTTGGTGGAACCGGCCAAGGTAACCGACCGCCCGGACGCGATGGAAAGCATGTCGTATTTCATGCGGGATGCTCCTGATTCTACATGAAAGTGCTGTAATATACATTAAGCTGTGCTGGCATTATACCAAAATCGATGAGGCGGTACAAGAAAAATCGCAACAATGGCTTTGGATGTGGCAATCTGGCGGGAACTTTGCGGAAATCCTGGGCGATCGCATGCTTGCGTGAAAGCACATGATTTTTCTACTTTTGCCATTGCGCCGAGCGCAAGAAAGGAGTACGATGTCTACAATAAAAGCGCTGGATTTTAGGCGCAATATACTATGAGGAGGATCATTCTATGAAGATCAGGAAGTTGCTATCCCTCCTGGTTGCTGTGATGCTGCTGTGCGGCTTGCTCCCTGCCGTGGTGCAGGCGGACGAGCCGGTAAAGCTCACCGCAGTGTACATCAAACACCCGCTGACCCGTGAGTTCTCAGAGATGGAGTGGCTGCGCCAGGCGGAAGAGATTGCCGGCGTGGACATCGAATGGCAAGAGATCTCTGCGGACTGGGCCACCGTCAAGTCCACAATGTTTGCTTCCGGAGACATCCCGGATCTGCTGTTTACCGCCACCGGCGATGCCGATTACGCCACGTTTGTGGGCTTGTTTGAGGACTTTGCCCCGCTGATTAACGAAACGGACACCCCCAACATCACGGCCTTCTTCACCGACCATCCGGAAGCCAAGGTCCTGGCCTCGCAGATGGACGGCACGCTGTATGGCCTGCCCAAATACCAGCGTTATTGGCCCGGCCAAGCCACCTCTAACTACATCAACAAGACGTGGCTGGATAACCTGGGCCTGCAGATTCCCACCACTTGGCCGGAGCTCAAAGATGTGCTCATCGCCTTCCGGGATGGGGACCCCAACGGCAACGGTGATACCACCGACGAGTTCCCCATGGACTTTATCATGTTTGGGGACGGCAGTGGCATGAGCCAGTTCCACCCGACCATGATGTTGGGCTCAATGGGCATCCAATTGGTCAACTTCTTCCAGGATGGCTATTTTGCCGAGGACGCCACCGTCAAGTCGGTGTACACCGATCCTCGCTTTAAGGAACTGATCGTGTATCTGCGCGACCTGTACGCAGAGAACCTGATCAATCCCGAAGCCTGGACCAATGACTACTCCACCTATCAGTCCGTGGCCCGGGGCAATGGCAAGGAGGCCAAGGTTGGCGTCACCTGGGGCTGGGAAGCCACCGACCGCTTCGGCCTTGAGCTGGCGGATCAGTACGTGGCCCTGCCGCCGCTGAAGGTCACCGCCGACGATACCCGTGACGTGCGCGTGGCCTATGACCGCATCGGCCTCAACTACGACAAGAACCGCGTGGCCATGAGCGCCAACTGCAAGGACAAGGCCGCGGCCCTCAAGTTCGTGGACACCCTATACAATCCGGAGTTCGGTCTCCAGATTCTGTGGGGCGGCATGAACGATATCGACAAGGGCATCGCCAAGAATGCCGACGGTTCCTACACCATCCTGCCGCCGTCCCGCGAGGGCATGGACTGGGGCACTTGGAAGTGGACGATGACCTGGGCGGATGGCGGCCCGATCTACATCTCCGATGATATGGTCGTCAACCTGGGCGACGACATGGTGGATACCCTCAAGCAACGCGCGGTATATGATGAGTACATGAACAAGATCGACGAAAAGACCGGCTTGTTTGTGGAAATGTACATGAAGTATACCTCCGAAGAC
>JAVBUS010000166.1:0-6057 GCA_031555125.1 Eubacteriales bacterium
TCCGACTCCTTGATCTGACGGAAAGTCCTTGATTCTTGCATTTTCTCCCCTTTTGAAATACGTCCTAGCCTTCTTCGTCCAAATGATCCAGGCCGAAGCGAAGAATGTCGGCGGGGTGATGATCGATCAGGGAGTAGTATACCACCTTGCCCACCCTTCGGCTGGCTACCAGGCGCATCTGGCGCAAGCCCTTGAGCTGATGGGACACCGAGGATTGGCTCATGCCCAACACCGCCGCCAGGTCGCAGACGCACATCTCCGAGAGCATCAGGGCGTGGAGAATGCCCAACCGGGTACCATCCCCCATGGCCTTAAAGAACTCCGCCAGCGCCTCCCGACGACCCAGGGGCAATAGCTGCGCATGGACCGCACGCACCACATCCTCGTGGATCAGCGTCACATCGCAAAACTCGCAATCCTGCGCGGAGGCAGGCGTACGCGGCGACAACGGCATGATGGTTCCTCCTTTAGGCTGCGTTCTCGCCCATAGTATAACATAGACGCCAGGGGGTTACAAATAGGCCATCCTCCACATACAGGCACCGATTACAAAAGTCAAGGAGGGAATTCTTTTTGCCCACCAAACGCATCAAACTGCTGGCCACCGGCGGCACCATCGCCAGCGCCGGCGAAGGCGCATTGACACCGGCCCTGTCCGCCACGGAGCTGCTGTCCCATCTGCCTGGGCTGGAGCACCTGTGTCAGGCAGACGCGGAGGACATCCTGTCCCTGGACAGCGCCAACATCCAGCCCGAGGAGTGGCGCAACATCGCAGAGGCCACCTTTGAGGCGCTCAAGACCTATGACGGCGTGGTGATCACCCACGGCACCGATACCATGGCCTATACCGCCGCCATGCTCTCCTTTATGCTGAGGGGGCTATCCAAGCCGGTGATCCTGACGGGATCGCAGTTGCCCATCACTCGGCTGGGCAACGACGCCACCGCCAACCTGTCCGATGCGTTTTCCGTAGCCTGCGCCGGGTTTCCCGGCGTGTATGTGGTGTTTAACCGCGCCATTATACAGGGCACGCGGGCCTTTAAGGCCAGGGCCACCCGGTTTGACGCCTTTACCAGCATCAACAGCCCTTTGGCCGGCGTGCTGGATGCCCGGGGCGTGCACATGCGCCACCCCCCAACCGTGAGAGCCGAGACCCCCGCGCTGCGCAGCGAACTATGCGACGCGGTGTGCCTGATCAAGCTGATCCCCGGCACACAGCCCGCCTTGCTGGAAGCCCTGGCGGATCTGCACTATCGCGGGGTGGTCATCGAGGCCTTTGGGGTGGGCGGCCTGCACCACCTGCGCCGCAACCTGATCGACAGCCTGGGTAAACTGCGGGCCCGCGGTACCGTTGTGGTGGTCACCAGCCAGTGCCTGTACGACAGCACGGATCTGTCCCTGTACGCCGTGGGCACCCAGCTGGCGGCCCAGCGCGTGATCCCCGCCCACGACATGACCACGGAGGCGGCCGTGACCAAGCTCATGTGGGTGCTTGGCCAAACCGACGATCCGGATGCCGTGGCCACCTTGATGCAGCAGGATATCTGTGGGGAGCTATTGCGGGAAACAATCGCCGAATCGGACAATCCAGCCCCCCGGGTGTACATCTAAGCTCTTACGGGTTGCTTCCTCTGTGTCCGTAGCGGTATCTTGTACATAGGATATATAGATTTCCGGTTTTTCCCAAAGGAGTGGTTGCATGCGTTCCATGGTTGCATACGCGCTGGCTGCACTGGGTGTGGCGCTGGGCTTGGTGCTGGGCATCTCCTATTGGACGATGGGCATCGGTATGGCGGCGCTGCTCCTATCCTGCATCGATCTGTTGGCACTGCGGGGCACCGCCGACACGCGCAGGCTGGGCCGGGATTGGTCTTCACTGATCTGCGGCGGTTTGTCGATGGCGCTGGCGCTAATCTAGTGCCCCGACAAGTCGGTTAGCAGCCGTAGCACGGCGGATTGAACCGCCATGCAGCATCATGTTTTCGTAGCGCCGCTACGCACGGTCAGCCATTCCTTGCCTGGCGGCTCAATCCCCTCGCGGAGTGGCTACTTCCTACCTTGCCGGGGCACTAGTTTTGTTGAATCGAAAGGATGTTATCATGTACGACATCGCCATCATCGGCGGCGGCCCGGCCGGGCTTTCCGCCGCCATCAATGCGCGGCAACGGGGCCGCTCCACCATACTGCTGTATAACCCTGCCCAACAGGGCTGGCTCCATCGGGCGGAACAGATCAACAACTACCCCGGCATGCCGGGTGCCAGCGGCCCACAACTGCTGGATATGCTGCGCAACCAGGCATTGAACATGGGTGCGGAGTTCCGGGAAGGCTTGGTGCTGCAGATCATCTCCATGGGCGAGGGCTTTGCCGTGGCCGTGGGCAACGACTTTGTGGAAGCAGCCAAGATCATCCTGTGCACCGGGGCCAAGCAACCGGTCTTGTTGCCCGGCGAGGAAGCGCTGTTGGGGCGCGGCGTCAGCTACTGTGCCACCTGCGACGGCATGCTGTACAAGGGCAAGCGCATCGCCGTGCTGGGTGCCAGCGATCACGCCGCCGAGGAAGCCAACTACCTGGCCACGCTGGCCGGGGAGGTACTGTTTTTTGGCAAGGCTGCCTCCGCGCTGTCACCCCAGATCGCTCACCTGGCCGGCCGGGTGACCCACATACTGGGCGAGGAGCGGGTGACCGGCGTGCAGCTAGGGGATCAGATCTATGCGGTGGACGGCCTGTTCATCCTGCGGGATGCCATGGCGCTGGACACGCTGCTGCCGGGCTTAGCCCACGATGGCCCGTTCATTCAGGTCAACCGGCAGATGCGCACCAACCTGCCCGGGGTGTTTGCCGCCGGTGACTGCACCGGGCAGCCGCTGCAGGTGGCTAAGGCCGTGGGCGAGGGGTGCGTCGCGGCACTGGCGGCATCGGAACCGTAGGCTATCGAAAAAAGGCCCCTCTGCGTTGTCGGCGCGGCGCCTGCCTTGCGTCCTTCCAGCAGTGGGACCCTTTGAACAACCCATGGGACACGGGAGGTCGGGGCGGTTATCGCGGCAGTTCCACCATGGGGCTATAGTCCTCTACCTCTACGCGCCGGATGTCGGCCCCCAGGGTGATGAGTTTATACTCTAGATTTTCGTACCCTCGATCGATGTACTGGGTGTTGGCGATCTCTGTGATTCCCTCGGCCATTAGGCCCGCTACCACCAGGGCTGCCCCGGCACGAAGATCCGTGATGTAGACCGACGAACCGAACAGATTGGTGACGCCCTCGATAATGGCCACGCGATCCACGATGCGGACGTTGGCCCCCATGCGCTGTATTTCTTCCAGGTGACGAAAGCGCTGCTCAAATATATTCTCGGTCACCATGCTGGTGCCCCGGGCCGTAGTCAGCAGCGCGGAAAAAGGCTGCTGCAGATCCGTAGGATACCCCGGATACACCTGGGTTTTGACATTGACGCTGCGATGGGCACCATTGGAGCGCACCCGGATGGCATCGTCACTGTCATCCACATGGGCCCCCATCTCCAGCAGTTTGGCCGTCAGGGCATCCATGTGCGTGGGGATGCAACCACGGATGGTGACATCCCCATGGGTGGCCGCCGCGGCAATCATCAGGGTGCCGGTCTCGATCTGATCGGGGATAACGGCATAGGAACATCCGCGCAGGCGCTGGGTACCCCGGACGCGGATCACGTCGGTGCCGGCGCCCTTGATATGGGCGCCCATGCTGTTCAGAAAGTTGGCCAGGTCCACAATGTGAGGTTCCTTGGCCGCATTGTAGATGGTGGTATTGCCCACGGCGCGAACGGCGGCCAGCATCACGTTGATGGTAGCGCCCACCGTCACCATGTCAAAGAACACGTCGTTGCCGTGCAAGGTTTCCGCCCGGGCATAAACACCGTCGCCGTGGGTCTCCACCGTGGCGCCCAGTGCCCGCATGCCCTTAATGTGCTGATCGATGGGGCGCGGCCCCAACATGCAGCCGCCAGGGAAGGGCACCTCTGCGTGACCCATCCGGCCCAACAGCGCACCGATCAAATAATAGGATGCGCGCATCCGCTGCGCCAGGCGCGCGGGCACGGTATACTCGGAGACCTCCCGGGGGTCAATGCGCAACAGCCCCGGCTCCTGCTCCACCTTAGCGCCCAAGTGACGCAAGATATCAGCCAGCACGCGAACATCCTCGATGTCGGGCAGGTTTTCGATCACGCAGGGCTCGTCGCACAGCAGCGCGGCGGGAATGATGGCCACAGCAGTGTTTTTGCCGCCGCTGACATGGGTCACACCCTCTAACCGATGGTGACCCACAATTTGCATTTTTTGCACCAATTGCGTTTTGACGCTGGTGGGCATCAACTGTAACCTCCCGCTTTTGTCGCGATTTGGTTGAAAATGAACTGTATGCATTATACACGTCCAAAGCGTAACTGGCAAGTTGTTACGGTTTGGAGAGCCCCAAGGGGCCATTTCTGCATTTCCTGCGTTCTGCCACTAGTAGAACCCCTCACCGCATGCTATAATGGGTTCGTCCTGTACGGTAGCGATTCACGCGTTTATCGCTGCCCGGGTAGCTTACCCGTACGGAGGGATGTCCATGTGGATGGTGGTTCATATGGCGAAAAGCGAAACCGCCGCCGAAAAGGTTCGCGCCTATTTGGCGGAAGAGGGGCTTCTTGTGCGTGTGCGCCCGGTATACCGTTCGGTGCCCTCGCAAGAGAATTATTTTGAGATCCAGGTGCTGCAGTCCGAGGTGCAGGAGGCCCGTGCACTCCTGCTAGAGCGCGGGCTGTGACGTTTTCGTGCCAAGCACATAGGATAAGCGAACCTACCAATTGCGATGAAGAGGGATGAACATGAGTAAGAACCAAAAGATCGACCCACAACCCGCTGAAAAAAGCAAGACGATCTCCCCCAAGCGCCGTATCGGCATTTTAACTTCCGGCGGAGACGCCCCTGGCATGAACGCCGCCGTGGTAGCCGTTGCCCGCTGTTCAGAGCTATACAACGCGTCGCTGGTAGGCATCAAGCGCGGCTATAACGGCCTGCTGTTCACCCAGGAAAACCTCAGCGCCTGTGTAGAAGAGCTGGATCTTGATACCGTACTGGACATCGCCGACCAGCCGGGCACCTACTTGCGCACCGCGCGATGCAAAGAGTTCATGCAACCGGAGTACCGTGAACTGGCGGTGCAAAATATCAAAAAGCTGGGCCTAGAGGGCCTGGTGATCGTGGGCGGCGACGGCAGCTACAACGGCGCGCTGCGCCTGAGCGAGCTGGGCATCCCCTGCGCATGTATCCCGGGCACCATTGACAACGACCTGGCGTATACCGAGATGACGCTGGGTTATGATACTGCCGTCAACTCCTGCGTGGAGTCGGTACGGGCCATCCGCGCCACCTCTCGGTCCCATGACCGCCCTGCCGTTGTGGAGGTTATGGGCCGTCATTGCGGCGATATCGCGCTCAAGACCGCCATGGCCACCGGGGCAGAGATCGTCATCGTGCCCGAGGTGCACTGGTCGGTAGAGGAAGTCGCCGAGCGACTCAATCTACTGATCGAATCCGGCAACAATCGCGTCACCGTGGTCGTGGCCGAAGGCGCTTACGAAAGCAAAAAGATGAAGCCCTTTAACGTGTACGATTGCCTGGCCAATGATCCGGTGTCGCCCAAAACCGATTGCCACCCCGGCGAACCCATGACCGCCATCCGTTTGGCGTCGGTGCTCAAGCGCAAGTGCGGCATGGTGGAAGCCCGGGCCACGGTGCTGGGATACATCCAGCGGGGCCGTCAGCCCTCGGCGTACGATTCCGCCTTCGCCTTCGAGGCCGGGCATCGGGCGGTGCAGCTGTTGATGAAGAGCGTAGAAGAACATGCTGCCGATCCCGAAAAAGCGGTGGATAGCCGCGCCGTGGGGATCCGCGACGGCCGCATCTTTGACATGCCCATCGGGGCTGCGTTGGCCGCCAAAAGACGCTTCAAGAAGCATCTGTACGAACTGGTCAACTCGCTGTGATTACATCAAGGCCGCTCCCACGAGCGGCCTTTTCTGATGAACGAAG